>NZ_JBHIPJ010000019.1:0-125010 GCF_042195945.1 Bartonella sp. AP30XZML
CCCCAGAGTGAATAGTAATATCCGCTTGTTTCTGTTCTCCTGGTGCTTTCTCTCCTGACGTTTCCTCTGCCTTACCGGCTACGAGCGTCGAGGCTACAACTTCCGTGTTGTTTCCGGAATCAATGGCAATGCCTTCACCCCCTGTTATGCTTGACCCCACAACTTGGCTCACATCCATCTTGTTATGCTCAGATTTGCTGCTACTAAACACCCCACCGTCTTTATGGTACGACATCTCATAATGTAAGCTATCCTCTGCATTATTGATCAGGACATCGTTGCTGGCTTTCAGCCCCACCTTGCCCTCAGCCGCAATGGAACTACCTGTGATGCTAAGATCATGCGGTTTGCCATCCTGCCCTGCAATGACAGTGGTATCACCTCCCGATTTTATCGAAGAGCCAACGGCATGAGAGGCTTGCATGTCCACTTTCGTGTTTTTGGTGCGAAGATGATACTCCACTTCATCGTTTCTCACCCCTATCGCTATCTCCCCTTGGGCGCCAAGAGCAACATTACCCTTGGCATCTATATCGGAAGCAGCAATATGGATATCTTTTCCAGAGAGAACAGTGGTCTCTTTTCCAGAACTTAGATGAGAGCCATTGTGCAAGGCAACATGAGATGTTTCACTCCCACTCTGATTATCCATGCTGTTGCGTGTGGCATCAATCGAAACATTCCTCTCAGCTTGCAAGAGAAGTTTATCCGTTGTTTGAACATCAGAGCCTAAGATATTCAAATCTTTTCCAGAGGCAAGTGTCGTCGAGCCACCAGAGTTTAACGCAGATTTATGATGCATGGTGGCATCACCCTGTTCATCATGGTAATGGGTTTCTGCTGAACCGATCGTCAAGTTGCCTTCTTCTGTAGCCATGGCAAGATCACCCCCTGTGGTGATCTCCACCCCTGAGGCTGTGATATCTTGCTTGGCAAGAACTGTCGCATTGCCACCAGTAGAAAGCGCTTCGGTGTTTAAAACGGTCTCCACGCCGTCAACCGTTGTGCGCCCTGCATCCAAACGAATATTCTTCTCCGCAAGCAAAATAGCATCCCCACCCGCCGCAAAATGCCCTCCTTGACTAAAGATATCCCCGCCATGCACATGCAATTGGTGGTTTGCCGCAATCCGCCCTGAATTGGTTATCGTGGAATTGCTGGTATTCTGGCTGGTGATATTGATATCATCGCCCATGATCAAAGCCCCAGCAGAAACAAAGGAGGCTCTGTCTTTTTCAGGGATGTAAAGCACCGGTGCATAAACATCCATGCCCTTGACCTGTTGGCGCACATAAATCACCATCGGCGCTTCTAGGGACGCCAATTGTTCTTCACTCAAAGCCTCACCAAAAGGGAGATTGTGTGCTTTTGCATATTCTGCCCCGACATCCAGCAAAGTTTTGACTTGTTCAATGGCATCACTTCCAGGAATAAAGGAACCTTTGCCCAAACCTTGACCCACAAGATCACGCATTTGTTTTTCAATCAGTTCCTTTTCGAAATAAGCATCCCCTAAGAAAAAAATCTCCCGATCAGGATTGTAGCCAATTCTGTTCAAATAATAGGCTGAGCCATAAAACTTGCCGACATCAAGGAATTCTGCCCTAGTTTCATAAATGAAATTCTGGTTGGGCAGCGTGCCCCCAACACCCCCCGATTGGGGTTTTGGTAAAGGGAGCCCCTCAGCAAGTTCCCCTGCATTATTGAGATCGACTGTTGGTGTAAAGAGAGCGCCAGCCCCGGTTAAACCACTCAGCTCCTCCAGTGGTTTACGTTCAGCTGCTTGTGCTTTAAAATGTGCATCCCCTGTAATCGAACCTTCCGCTGCCGTGTTATTGAGTTGATCGACCACCAGATTTAAAGTGCCACCCGCTTGGACAAGACCAGGAACGCTCTCCAAAGCTTCTGAACCAATCTGGCGATCCTTGCCATTGGCTATATCTAAAGAAACATCGCGGCTTCCATCAGCTTTATAGCCATAACAACTGTCTGTATTAGCCTGACAACCAAGATAAGTGTTTTTATAAGCCGTTGCACCTAAATTGGTCAGCACATTGGCGTGGATATCGGCATTTCCCCCTGCTCTCATAGAGCTATAATGGTTGTCAATGGTATCAGCATTAATAATAAGATTGCCACTAGATTGTATTACCCCCGAAACAGTTGGTTTATGCGAAAATGCTTGTGTGACAGTCTTTTCTGTCATGTGTGACCAATTTTCGTTTATTGACCCAAACCATCCTCCCTTCCGCCGAGAACCATTCCATTGGTAGCGCTTTACGGACTTTTGATCATAGACAGGCTTAAATTCCCAAGCAAAAGCCTTATAGACTGTTCCATCGCTTGAAATTGCGGTGCCATAGGTTTCTTCTTTGCTCGACCAAAGAGGAACATCCAAGAAAATTTTTACGTGCCCTTTAAAAGGTCCGGTATGACTTTGATGTTCGTGCCCTTTTCCCCAAAGGTTAGGACCATCCTGATATAACATCCCATCACTGAGTTGATCAGAACCCTTTGGTTTTTGGAAAGAAATATCGCTATATTCCGTTTTTTCCGTGATGACAGGCGTGCTATCGGCTTCGTTTTTCAGGGTGTTGGTTTGGATATTTAAGTTTCCACCCGCTTGAATCAAGCCTGCTTTGTTCACAAGCGAAAGGCTTTTTCCGCTGCCAGCCGCATTGGTAAAAGATAAATCACCCTCTGCCATTATGGTGCCAAAATCATTCAACAAAGCCCCATCAACTTGTAAAGCACCATTGCCCTTCACATAAATTAAGCCCGNGATCATTTCCAAAGACATAAGTGAGATTGATGTACTTTGAAAAATATTTTTTTAAAACAAATGTGTGAATACACAACAACAAGTGTATTCCGTTTAGGGCGTTCTGTTTTGCATGAGGAGTATGATCCCATTAAAAAATGCAATAAACAAAAATGTAAGACAATGCATCATCTTCATTTTCATTATTTAAAAGACATTACTCTAAATGCTTTTGAAAACCGTAAAGCTAAATTAAAAGAAGATGATAAAGTTGGAAACTAGTTTTTCTTTTTGTAACTTTATATTCTTCTCCAATGAGGCTGTATTCCCGTTTCAGAACTTACTCCAACAGATATACGCAATACGCTCGCTCTAATCTGGCATATAAAAGTAAACTAAAGTTCATCACTGATTATGATCTTGTCCTATTTCTGAGATTAATTAAATACTTTTCACTTAAGCGTAAAATGATAGCCGTAATATAAGATTTTATGTAATAAGTAGTTATAAAATCGATGCATACTACTAATTCGCCTTTTATAATATAAAAATTTTTTTAAGCCTTATAATACAAAATGATACCAATAAAAATTAAGGGATTAAGAGAGATAAAATAGAGAGCTAATAAAATAAAGGCCCCGTTAAACGAGGCCTTAGTATTTTTTGTGCTGATAATTTCATTTTTTCGAAATTAGAATTTGTAAGCGACACCTACACGGAAGTCATTGGTTTTGTAGTTGAATTCACGTGTATCGTTTGCGAATTTCTTTTTACCAAAATCGGAGTAACGGTATTCTGCACGTAAAAGAACGTTGTCTGTCATTGCAAAGTCAACACCGCCACCAATAGTGAAACCAACCATTGTCTTCGTGTCATCAGCCCAAGTACCACCAGTCAAATCTACATTTTGCTTAACTGGTGGGTTTTCCACCACATCAGCATTCTGCTCAACCTTAGCTCTCTCTCCTTTTCCTGTAACTGATTGAATGCCCTGTACCTGCGCATAGGCAATACCACCAGCAACATAAGGCATAATACGGTCAACAGCAGCAAAACCGATACGAACGCGTGTAGCACCAGACCATTTTTCTTTGTAGCTGTGCTTTTCCGTTACCTTGTCACCTATTTCAAACCGTTGCTGATCTTTTAATTCAACCTTAGCTTTTTCAAGGGCATTATTAAAATCTGCTGCATTTTTTTCAGTAAGAGTCAATTCACGGGCTGTTTTTGATTCTTCACGGTCTGCCCAAACTGCATCGGTTTCAACACCGAGAATGAGACCATTTCCAAGGTCTACGTTAGATCCGGCATAAATCCCACCCATGAAACCAGAAGGACTAGGTGTATTATCTTTTTTAAAAAGTTCTTCATCTTCTCCTGGAATAGTTACTTTAGTTTTACTCGAAAAGTTACCAACTTGACCACCAAGATAAAAACCTGTCCAAGAAAACGAAGGGGCTGCTGCGATAACTGCTGGGGCTGTTTCACGAGGGATGATAACATCAGCAGCTTGTGCTGCAGAAGCTGAAATTAAAGCGGCAATAGAAGTTGCTATTAAAGATTTTGTATTCATAATTTTGCTCCTAAATTAACTATCAAACGACCTTACAAGATTACAGATAGAAAAGCTGTAGTAAAAATATCACAATCATACAAATAAAACCCCAGAAAACAGCGGTTTTTTAAAAGTCAATATCTTTTGGAAATTTAATTTTTTATTAATACTTTTTATTCATAATTGCACTTTTGATGAAATTAGAACTTGTAAGCGATACTTACACGAAAGTCATTGCTTTTGTAGACTAGTTTAAGATAATCCTTTTTAAATTCCTTCTTAGCAAAGTCTAAGTAACAGTATTCCGTACGAAGCAGAATATGATCTGTCATCGCGAAATCTATACCACCACCAAGGATAAAACCCTCCATCGTTTTTGTTTTATCAAATACTGTAGCAGAAACTCTTTACTTGGCTTACCCATTTTCCCAACTTTTTTGTTCCTGAAACTTTACCAACACCTTGTATTTGCGCATAAGCAATACCACCAGCCACATAAGGCATAATGCTGTCAGCGACAGAAAAACCAACACGAACCCGTGTTGCACCAGACCATTTTCTTTGAAACCAATGCGATACACTGCTGTGTCACCCTTTTGAAACTTTTCATTTTCATCCAATGTGACACCAGCATCTTTAAATTTATCATTAAAATCATCAATCACAAGAATCTTTGAGACCGTCTTCGTCTCTCCTCGGTCTGCCCAGACTGCATCGGTTTCAACACCTAGAATGAGAACATTTCCAAGATCTACGTTGGAACCTAAATAAATACCACCGATGAAACCGGAAGGCATAAGTAGTGCATCTTTATCTAAAGTTTTTTCTTTTGTCTCAAAATCAAATACATAAACTTTGACTTGAAAAGTTGCCAACTTAACTACCAAGATAAAAACCTGTCTAAGAAAACGAAAGAGCTGTGATAACTGTTGGAGCTGTTTTACGAGGAATGACAATATCAGCAGCTTGTGCCGCAGAAGCTGTAGTTATAGCGATAACAAAAGTTGTTACTAAAGATTTTATATTCGTAAACTTTGCTCCTCATTTATTTACGAGCACAGTATTATACGACTACAAAAAAACGCTGTAGTAAAATGATACAATTATAGGAAACGAAAGCTGACGCAAGATAAAGTCATTTCATAACTTCACGTTTCATAAAAATTTTCATAAGAAATTGTAAGTTACAAGTATGTGTAAATTATTGATTTTATGGCATAATTGTTATCTGTCATTTATAAAAATCTTTTTAAGAAAATCTAAATAATATTTTTTACTCCCCTAATAAATATAGGGTATGTGATAATATAACAACAGAAAAGAATAGAGGCCCTGTCTTTGACAGAGCCTCTTGGAAGTTTATTTCGTTTTTTACGAAATTAGAATTTGTATGCAACGCCAACACGGAAATCATTGACTCTGTATTGAAGTTCAGCTGTGTCTTTAAAGTATTTCTTTTTACCATAGTCTGAGTAACGGTATTCTGCACGTAACAGAACATTGTCTGTCATTGCGAAGTCAACACCAGCACCAAGGGTGAAACCAACAAGGGTCTTTGTTTCATCATATACGTTACCAGAAGCAATAACCTTATTAGCATCCTTACCAGCATTAGCATCTTTTTTCACTTCAAGTGCGGAAATGCCCTGCATCTGCGTATAAGCAACACCACCAGCGATATAAGGCATGATACGATCAGTAGCAAAACCTATGCGAACGCGTGTAGCTCCAGACCACTTTTCTTTCATAGTAATACTTTCTTTGTACTCATCTATGGCTGCAACTTCTAGACCATCGTTCTTTTTGATCTTAGCATCATTGAGGAGTTTATTAATTTCCTCAAGACTTTTACCAGTTGCCCGTCCAACAACCATTGTTATACCATCAATTGTGTCTTTCTTACCAATAAAAGAGACATCTGTATCCAAGCCGAAGATCACACCATTGCCGAGATCAACATTGTAACCTGTGTATAGGCCACCGAGCATACCGGAAAGCTTAAGATCGTGCCAACCTAAAGTGCTAGAACCTTTGTCAGATTTCATTGAACGACCACCAATCTGAGCACCAAGATAAAAACCTGTCCAAGAATAGGCAGGGGCTGCTGTGATGACTGCTGGGGCTGTTTCACGAGGGATAACAACATCAGCAGCTTGTGCTGCAGAAGCTGCCGCTATAGCGATAACAGAAGTTGTTACTAAAGATTTTATATTCATAAACTTTGCTCCTAATTTATTTATGAGCACAGTGCTACAAGATTACAGAAAGAAAAGCTGTAGTAAAAATGATACAGTCACAGAAAATGGAGGGCACATCCCAGACAAAATCGCTTCATAGCTTGATTTTGTACGAGAAACCTAAAGATATATATATAAATAACTTATTGATTTTTAAATATAATTCTTGTTTATTGTCTATGATTTTTTTAAGAAAACCTGAATAATATCTTTTCATATCCACAATAAATTATGTATTGTGTGATAATATAGCAACAGAAAATAACAGAGGCGCTGTTAAAGACGGCGCCTCTGTTATTTAACTTATCATCTGTTAAAATTTGTAAGCAACACCAACTCGGAAATCATTGGTTTTGTAAGATGTCTCATATTTATCATTTGAGAATTTCTTTTTCCCAAAATCAGAGTAACGATATTCCGCACGGACAATAACGTTATTGGTCATTGCTAAATCAACACCAGCACCCAGAGTGTAACCAACAAGGGTCTTTGTTTCATCAGACAAGGTACCAGAAGCTATTACTTTGTCTGAATCTTTGCCTGTTATTGAAATCAATGCAGTATCTTGAAGCTGGGTATAAGCGATACCACCAGCAACATAAGGCATAATGCGTTCAGCTGCAAAACCAATACGTACACGTGTCGCACCAGCCCACTTTTCTTTAAAAGTGAAACTGTGGGTTCGTTTAGCACCAGGTTCAAGCGCATCTTTACCAATATTAATTCCAGATTCTGTTAATATCTTCTTAATATAATTTATGTGATTTGGAGCAATAACATATGTGTTTCCTGTCTTCGTATCATCTTTATTAGACCACATGATATCTGTATCAACACCTAGAATAAGGCCATTACCAAGATCAACGTTGGAACCTGCATAAAGACCACCCATGAAACCAGATAGTTTAGGCAAAAGGTCATCAGGTACTGGAATCTTTTTTCCATTACTGAGAATATCCATTTTCGTTTTACCCGAAAAACCACCAATCTGGCCCCCAACATAAAAACCTGTCCAAGAAAAAGTTGGAGCAACAATAACGGGAGCAACAGGTGTTGGACTTGGGGGAACAATAACATCTGCTGCTTGTGCTGCTGAAGCTGAAACAAAAGCGAAAGCAGAAGCTGTTATTAACCATTTCATATTCATATTTTCTCTCCATAGCTGAATATTTATTTGAACACACCATTTCATATAGAGCCCCATCTTCAGATATCTGTAGCAAAAATGATACACTTATAAAAAAAACAAAAAGCCAATCAAAGTACCCTTAATTGCTTGATCTGTAATAAATGAGAATAAAACTATGCCCATGCACAAATGATCTCTTTTTCTCACATTTGCTCTCCTTTATAAATTTTGTAAAAAAACTGCGTCACAATACCCTCCGTGTAAAGCGTGTGCTATTGGAATGAAAATACAATATATTGATTTATAATGAAAAAATATTTTTTATATTAATTCGTCTGCAATATTGAAGATGTTCTTATCTTAAGCCTTTTTATATTAAAGAAACCAAAACCATCCCCCTGCACCTCACAAACGAGCAAGTGTGTGAATAGCTCTTTGATTGTTTTTTCTTCATTGTAAAGAATGCTTATACCGCATAAAACAAGATCTCCACTACCCCATGGACTGCAACAAGATTACATGCAATTTCATTACACTTGCTCTTTGTTTTTAATTTAGGCATTTATGCCTTTTTGACATACTTACCATTTTTTTCTTCTCTCAACCTTATAGTAAATCTTTTCAGAGCTTCAGCCTTATTTGTAGGATATCATTTCATACTCCTTTACAAGACTAAATTGAAAAAAATGCCTAAAGACAGACAACCGGTATGATAAACATTAAAACTTATATAGAAATCTCCTTAAAGCTGAAAAAACGAGAAATCTTTCTTAAAGTTTTCACACCACACCTTGCTTTAAAAATCATGAATTTGGCAGAAAAAATATCTGATATTTTGAATCATAGACAAATGAATATTTTATAAACTGTAGTCGAAGCATACCATCAAAGATCAAAAGTTTAACATTTTTGTTGCTTCACTCGATTTTGATGAAGTATCCTCTCAGATCCTCTCTGCAAACAGCTTAGTTTCTTGTCAAGAGGATTTTTCTTAACTCCTTACTTATGTGATTCACTTAACTAAAGGCTCTCTGGACAAGCCCTACTCTAAAAACACTTATCAAGGAGTTTTATATGCGCTGTATAGTCACGCTTAAATGACAGTATTTACAGTATAACAGCGTAACCCAAAATCGGGAGGTTATATTTATCCAAACCCATGAATTTTGTAACGAGCGATTGCCATTATACAGAGTATTCTTGCACCGAAATCCACCTCCCCATATCTTTTCCAAATAGTACTCTTCACCCCCTCCGTACACAATTATAATACCCTTTGCGAACAACTGCTCCTCCACTTTTCAAATGATAAAAAATATCTCCTCTCTTCAATTCCCGATCATACGTTAGACCTCTTGATGTTGTTTTCTTACTTTTTAATAACTCATTGGACTTCGTCTAAATAAATCTGGTCGTCTTCCTTTCCTTAATCCTTTTTTAGGCTTTTGAAATCTTTTTTTACCAGAATATGATACAGGTACTAACTCAGCTGCTGTTATGCATTGGTTGTTATGCGTGCAAGAAAGTTCCATTTGAACAACTTCAGAGAAGATCTTGCTCAACTGTTCACTAGAAAAAAGATCTCTAGGAGGAACAAGAGAAGGTATACCCTCTATTAACTTTTGAGAAGACAAGAAAGAAGCACCCTGAGCTACAGAGATTGAAGCAAACGTAGCAAAAGCCGTAATAAAATATTTTATGTTCATAAATTTAACCTCGTATAAATATCCATAATGGATTTTATCTAGTGTCTTCATTGCAAATTTCCAGAAAAAATAGCATGTTTATAGATAAAAAGTGAGAATCCTCAAAAAACAAGGCTTTGAAGCATTTTAATTTTAAAATAAATGCAAATTGCCCCACTTTACAAACATAGAAATCACTTGTTTGGCAATGCATAAAAGCACAAAATATCGTCTGGGGAGAATAAACTACACAAATGTCATATCAACATATTGATTTATAAATCCCCCCTATTGAATGAGCGCTCTCAGTATCATAAGATTATCTTATTTTAAATTCGCTCATTATACATTAAGCAAAATTATTCGCTTACATGTCATAAATGAGGTTGATATATGGATAAGACTCTTGAAAAAAGGAGTTTTATCTTATAAAGTCATTTAAACGCAAAAGTTACTATAACATTTTAACTTGGTAAAAGCATATTCCTTGCTAACTTGTTTCTAGGTCACTTTCTAGGTGTCGTTCTTTGCATTGTTCAGTATAATCGTGGTTATCTTTATATATTAATCATATAATATATTGATTTATAATGATAATATAGCGTTGTCCATATTAAATTAGAACTCCGAATACCATAAAACCCTTTCATTCCAAATCTTCCTCATGTTTAATCAACCAAAACCATTTGTTTGTACATTACAAGTGGGGAAGCCTATGTGGAGTGAAACTGTACAATAAAGGACTAAAAATGCCTTTTATGAAACGTCTCCAGTGCCAAGGGTTGTCGCAAAATTGGGTGTTGGCAAAATGTGTGATAGTAGCGGCTTGTTAACTCTATAAGCGTAAGATGGTAGTGTTCAATAGATTTTATATTGGTATTGGAGGCTTTATCGTTATATCTTTTATGAGCACCGCCGTAAAATGAACTTGGGTGTCTGTTTCTTTACAAAAAGTACATGAATTAGCAACACAAATATATTCCGTTTAGGGCGTTCTGTTTTACATGAAGAACGTAAATCCATTAAAAAAGCATGAGGCAATGCGTAATCTCTATTATTTAACAGACATCGCTTTAAATACTTTTGAAAGTCGTAAAGCAGAATTAAAAATGATGGTAAAGATGAGAGGATAAAATGCCCATAATGTACAAGCATTTTGTCCTCTCACATCAATAATTAACTCCATTTAAAAGCCAATTTTAAAGTTAGCTATGCGCAAAAATATCAACTTCCGCCCATCCTAAAAGATCAAGCCTAGCTCTCATAGGCAAAAATTGAAAGCATGCCTTGGCAACATTTTCTCGCTCTTCACGTCTTAAACGTTCTTCAAATATAACCTTTAAACGATGCAAATATAACACATCCGACGCAGCATATTCAATTTGTGCCTGTGATAACGTTTCTGCCGCCCAATCCGAAGATTGTTGCTGTTTAGAAATATTCACATTCAGCAATTCATTACAAATTTCTTTCAAGCCATGACGATCCGTATAAGTGCGCGTGAGTTTCGAAGCAATCTTTGTACAAAAAATAGCCTCTGGCATAACACCAAATGTATGTGCTAAAATAGCAAGATCAAAACGCCCAAAATGGAATATTTTTACGACTGCTTTATCTTCAAGAAGCTTGACCAAATTAGGTGCATTCTTTTGTCCTTTAGCAATCTGTATAATATCAGCAGTACCATCTCCAGAAGAAAGCTGAACAACGCATAAACGATCACGATGGGGTTGTAATCCTAAAGTTTCAGTATCAATCGCAACAGCATCAGTTTGATAATTATCTAAGTTTGGTAAATCACCTTGATGAACGCGAATCTCAGCCATTTACCCTCCTACTTGCTAAAGCAGCAAGAATACGCGCCCAAGACCGCTGCCCCTTATGAAACGATTTTAAATTATACTTTTCATTAGGAGAATGAATACGGTCATCAGCCAGTCCAAAACCAACCAAAAGAGTTTCCATACCAAGAATTGACCGAAAATCTGCTACAATTGGGATCGAGCCCCCCATGGCTGTCAAGACAGCAGGCACTTCCCACTCTTGTGATAAGGCATCCTTCGCCTCCTTGATAAAAGATGAATCATCAGAAATCTGAAGTGCCGGAGAAGAACCGTGATTCTTAAATTCAACCTTACAATCAGCAGGAATTGAGCTACGTACATAATCACGCAACGCTTGGCGTATTTTCTCTGGATCTTGCTTATGCACCAAACGACACGATACTTTTGCACTCGCTTGAGAAGCAATAACTGTTTTCATCCCTTCCCCTTCATAGCCGCCACTAATACCATTAATTTCCATGGTAGGACGTGCCCATACAAGCTCTAAAATGCTCCGCCCTTTTTCACCAGCTGGAACGGAAAGTCCTATAGGACCAAGAAAATTTTCAGCAGTACAATTAAGTGCATTCCATGATTGTAAAATCTGTGGAGGTGTTTCTTCTACGCCATCATAAAAACCAGGAAGTGTTGCCCTATTATTTTCATCGTGAAGTCCTGCTAAGATTTTCGTTAAAATACGAATGGGGTTAGCTGCTACTCCTCCAAAATAACCAGAATGCAAATCACGATTCGCTGCTGTGATAATAATCTCTTCTGCCATAATTCCCCGAAGAGAAAGAGCAATAGATGGTGTATCCGCATCCCACATTGACGTGTCACAAACTAATGCATAATCTGCCTTAAGTTCATCTGTATTTGCTTTTAAAAAAGGAATAAGGGAAGGAGAAGCACATTCTTCTTCTCCCTCAAATAAAACAGTAACTTTAATAGGAAGCTGCCCTGTTTCTTTCTTAAATGCACGACATGCTTCAATAAAAGTCATCAACTGACCTTTGTCATCTGAAGCTCCACGAGCACAAATAACTTTCTCTCCATCTCTCTCTTTTAAAGAAGGCGTAAATGGATCATCCTCCCATAAACTCAATGGATCAACAGGTTGAACATCATAATGTCCGTAAAACAACACATGCAAACAATCATCTGAAGGTCCTGGATGATGCCCAACAACCATTGGATGCCCCGGCGTATCACGGCGTGAAGCCTCAAAACCGATGCTTTTTAAATCCTCCACTAACCAATCAGCTGCTTTACGACATGCATCCTTGTAAGCCGAGTCTGTAGAAATCGATTGAAAACGTAAAAGAGAAAAAAGGCGTTCAAGGCTCTTCTCTATATTTCCATCAAGATGTGTTAGTACTTTATTCAGCATAAAAAAACCTTTCAAGCCTTGTGTAATTATATTATAGATGCGATGACTTTAAGCCTCTTGTAAGATTTTGCAAGACACCTTATTCATTTTTGACATTGTGAGCAGTAAAAACTTGAACGTCCAGCCTGTAAAATGCGCATAATAGGCGCTCCACATTCCAAACATTGCTTGCCTTCTCGTCCATAAACTGAAAAAGTATGCTGAAAATAACCAAGCGAACCATCTATATGCATATAATCACGTAAAGAAGAGCCACCAGACAAAATGGCTTCAGAAATCACATTGCATATATTTTGTGCTAAAGAATCTGCAAATTCACGTGCACGTGCCGTTTTTGATGCCAATGTAAATGCACCACGTTGTGGAGACAAACGACTCCGCCAAAGTGCTTCGCAAACATAAATATTCCCAAGACCTGCAACAATAGACTGATCAAGTAAAACACCCTTGAGAGACATTTTTTTATTAACAAAAGCCTTTTGTAAATAACGACCAGAAAACGAATTACTCATAGGTTCAAGACCTAGCTTATTTAAAAGTGGATGTTCATAAAGCTTATCCGTATCGACTAAAAGCATAAACCCAAAGCGACGCACATCATTATAAATAAGACGATAAACGTCACCATTCTTTGTCTGAATCTCCATGACAAAATGATCATGTTTAACTAATTTACTTGACGCTAAACAAGCTTTTCTTAAAAAATCATTCTCTATACGCCATGAACCAGACATTCCTAAATGGCTTAAAATCGTTTCATCCTGAGAAAGATGAAATAATAAATATTTCGCACGCCGGCCAAGTTCTATAATTGTTCTGCCAATAAGGCGCTCAGAAAAAGCCTCAGGAAAAGGAAAGCGCAAATCTCTACGATTAAGTTTGACAGATACTATCTTTGCATCAGTTACAACGGACTCAAGTCCACGACGAACTGTCTCTACTTCAGGAAGCTCAGGCATTACTCTTCTTTAATAATTATACACTTTCCAATCGTATCTCTGATAAATTGACTTCTTCCCACCCCTCAAAGAACGAAGACTTCCTCTACATCTACTAAACAAATTCTTGATGAGTGGATTTTACTTGGATTCCTACTCATGTGAGTCATTTAACTAAAGGCTTTATGGCCAAACCCTGCCTTGAATATATACCACACACTCTAAAATACTTAACGTATCAATGAGGCTTACATCCCACCCCACCTCAAATGACCGTGTTTTATGGTAACAAAATTAAGCCCATTCACCCTTACGAAATACAGGAACTCTTACACCATCTTGGGTAATGCCATCTATGTCAATTTCATCAGAACCAATCATCCAGTCAATATGAATGACACTTTTATTCCCACCACGTGCTGCAATCTCTTCTGACGTCAATGATGCCCCATCTAAAAAGCATTTGGAATAACACTGCCCTAAAGCAATATGACATGCAGCATTTTCATCAAATAAGGTATTATAAAAAAGGAAGCCACTCTTAGAAATTGGTGAAGAATGGGGCACAAGGGCAACTTCGCCCAACCGGCTTGCACCCTCATCACTTTGCAAAACCTGCTGTAAAACTTCTTGGCCTGTTGATGCACGAGCCTCAACAATACGCCCTGCTTCAAAACGTACTTCAATATTATCAACCAGAGTTCCTTGATAGGAAAGGGGCTTTGTTGAGCGAACGAAACCTTCAACCTTATGAGCATGAGGAGTCGTGAAAACTTCTTCTGTCGGAATATTCGGATTGCAAATAACACCATTTTGAGCAACGGATGCACCACCATGCCATTCATGATCATCTGCCAAACCAACAGTTAAATCAGTCCCTGTCCCTGTAAAGTGTAAGGCAGAAAAACGCTGCTCATTAAGCCAAGATGATCGTTTCTTTAAATTCTCGTTATGGACAGTCCACGCCTGCACCGGATCTTCTCCTGTAACACGTGAAGCAGAAAAAATTGCATCGGCTAATTTTTTAATCGCCTCATTAAGTGGTAAAGAAGGAAACATTGCCTCAGCCCATCCTGCTGTTGGATAAGCAACAATCGACCAATTCATAGCAAAATTTGATATTTGCTTGAGTGCCGGCTGGTAAGCTATTGAAGTGGCTTTATTTAAACGTGAAACCTTATCAAAATCCTGATTGGAAAGGAGCAAAGGATTATCACCAACAATCGCTAAACGCGCTGCCCCATTTTCAAAAGCCTTTGCCATTCCCTCATAAAGCCAAGAAGGGGCACAATCAAAACTAGTTGTATGGGCATTTTCAAACCGTGTAAGCGATAACATATCATCACTAAAAATTGGTGTAATGACACCAGCACCAACCTTATAAGCATGATATGCAATACGCCGAACAAAAGGTAACGCTGAAACTGGAGCAGTTAAAACAAGATCCTGCCCCTCTTGTAAATTCAACCCCACTTTCACTGTAATTTCTGCAAGACGATTAAGCATTTCAGGCGAAATTGTCTCATGAATATCAAAGTACATTACCAATACCCTTCTTTAAATAGAATGCGTTCTTTATGTCGTCATATTATAAATTGTTTTTCAGATCCTTTGAGTTCGCTTTCTCTACGTATATTTATGCGTATCATTATCGCTAAAATTCACTTAATTCATAAACCGCAATGGGTATATCATCCTTCTTTGGTCATGAAAAACTTACTAGTTCCTGTGTCGTTTTTCTAACATTGCAACAATTGCATTTAACTGATCAGATGAAGGTAAAGCCATAATCGTTTTATTTTCCTCTTTCCTAGCTAGATGTTGAGGTGCATAGGCAGGAATAGGAACTTTATCAAGCTGTACCATAGCAAAAGGAGCAGGATGTGCCGTCTTGGACTGTGCTACTTCTGTCAAAGGAGATGTACTTTTCTCTGCCTTTACTCCCCTACTCTCTAAGCCTTCATCTATAAAGCTTGGCGCATGACCAGAACGTTCTTGAGCAAAAGCATAAGCAACATCATAAGGGCGATTATTTGTAGGAACTTGAAGTTCTCCATCACGTGATCGTTTTTCATAAAAAGCATTTCCCCCTGCAACCTGAACATAATGCATGTTTTTATACGGAAAAGACAAACCAGCGGTATGAAAAAACTTAGCGTGTTTAACTTTCTTATCTCGTTCACCCCGTAAAACGGCATCAGCCGCCTCTCTTACACGAGCAACAGATGCTTTCTCCGTCATAGGACGCGTTAAAACACCAGGAGCAAATTGCCTATATTGACCAACAACACCACAAATCGTCTTAGGATAGGCGGTTGAATTAACACGATTCATAACAACCGTTCCAACGGCAATCATTCCTTCACGGCTTGTGCGATTTGATTCAAAATACATCGCTCGCATAAGACATTGACGCTCTGTCAATGGATATGTAACCGTTTTTGTCTTATTATTATCTACTTTTCCAGCATCTAAATAACTTGAAGCACATCCCACAACAACTAACGGCGCTACACAACAGGTAACAAAAACATTCCAACGATTTTTTTTCATCTTATGCAACACATTCCTATAATCTCTGAGATATTCAAGTCTTGAAATGAGCTTTAAATGTATCTCTCAATAAAGTACATAGCTAATTGTTACCACTCAGTAAAATTTTAATACAAGAGGTAATCAAAAAGTATCTATGCAAAATAAAAAATAAAAAACTATTAATTTGCGGATCGATATTGTTATTCTTCATGGCTCAATATAGGCTATAATAACCCACACGTTTCAATTACAATAAAGTAACACTATCCACTTCTTCTACATACGAAAAAATAATACAGATATCCCCTTTAATATAAAATTTTAACAAAATGATCTGAAAGGAAATCCCCTAGAAAACTCCCCTCCTGCCACAATACGAGTGATGATATCATCCAATATACAAATATGTCAAACCAAGAGTTAACAATCTGCCATGCTTCTCTGAAAAAACTCTTTGTTGCTTCTTTGTGCTTTTCCATAGATGGTTATCTTATTCTTTCTATAGCTGCACTATAAGAGAATACTCATATATCTACAAACTGATTTTATATATATAAGAGAAATTTTAATCTATTTTATTCTCACCTACCCCAACTTTATAAGTAAGGTCATCGCGAGGACGATCAGAGGACATATGGTAACCCGTTATGATATAATGCAGCATTTCAGCAATATTAGTAACATGATCACCAATTCGTTCAATATTCTTTAAACAAAACAGTAAGTGCGTACAAACCGTAATATTGCGCATATCTTCCATCATATACGTCAAAAGTTCACGAAAAAGAGAAGTATACAAAGCATCAATCTTCTCATCACGCTCACGCACCGCGTCAACACGCTCTAATAGGCGACTCGTATAAGCATTTAAGACTTCTTTTAATTGATTGAGTGCTAAAGCTGTGATTGTTTCAAGCCCATGATAAACAGAAGCAGATTGACGTATTTCTGAAAGTGCAATAGTCCTTTTAGCAATGTTTTTTGCCATATCCCCAATCCGTTCAAGATCAGAAGAAATACGAATGGCTCCAATAATTTCACGCAAATCGACAGCCATCGGTTGGCGTTTGCAAATAATAGCAACCGCTTTTTCATCAATGTCACGTTCTGCTTCATCTAAAAACACATCATCGGCAATCACTGTCGTTGCAAGTTGAAGATCACTACACACAACCGATGCGACAGAACGTTCAATCATCCTTTCTGCATGGCTCCCCATTTCTGTAATCCTTACTCTTAAATATTTTAGTTCTGCATCATAAGAACGGACAGTATGTTTCATAGACATATCTTACACTCCTCAATTCACCTATCCAAAACGCCCCGTAATATAATCTTGCGTCCGTTGCTCTTTTGGTGAGGTAAAGATCATTTCAGTCGCACCAACTTCTACCAAATGCCCTAAATGAAACATAGCCGTATATTGAGAAACACGTGCGGCCTGTTGCATGGAATGCGTTACGATAACAATTGTATAATTTTGCCGTAACGCATCGATAAGCTCTTCAATCCGTGCTGTCGCAATGGGATCAAGAGCTGAACATGGCTCATCCATCAAAATAACTTCAGGACTAACCGCAATAGCACGTGCAATACACAAACGCTGTTGTTGTCCCCCTGATAAACTTGTTCCAAGATCATGAAGGCGGTCTTTTACTTCTTCAAACAAACCTGCCTGCCTCAAACTCTTTTCAACGACATCATGCAATTCAGAGCGTGTTTTAACTAAACCATGAATGCGTGGACCATACGCAACATTCTCAAATATAGATTTTGGAAAAGGGCTGGGCTTTTGAAAAACCATTCCAACACGAGCGCGCAATTCTACAACATCAATCCGTGTGTCATAAATATTCTCCCCATCTAAGGTAATAAGACCAGTTGTTTTAGCGCCTTCAATTGTATCATTCATACGGTTAAAACAACGCAAAAAAGTTGACTTTCCGCATCCTGATGGACCAATCAAAGCAGTTACTTGATGTTCAGGAATATCAAGTGTAATACCGTGGAGTGCTTCTTTATCTCCGTAAGAAACCTTCACATCCTGACCGCGCATTTTAATCTTCATTACAAAAATTCACCTTACAAAAATCTTATCAAAGCTGTTGTTTTATTAAAATTACTGGCGGCGTTCAAATCGTCGACGTAAAAAAACCGCAGAAATATTCATGATCGCAAGAAAAATCATCAATACAATAATAGCACCTGATGTCTTTTCAACAAAAGCACGCTCTGCTTCACCCGCCCACATAAAAATTTGAACAGGCAAAGCCGTTGCTGGATCCATGGGGGTCGTAGGAATATTAACAACAAAAGCAACCATTCCAATCAAAAGCAAAGGAGCTGTTTCACCCAAAGCCTGAGCGACTCCAATAATTGTGCCTGTCAAAATGCCAGGCGCAGCTAAAGGAACAACATGATGAAAAATCATTTGTGTTTTTGATGCTCCCAACCCCAAAGCTGCTGCACGAATAGAGAGAGGAACAGCACGCAGAGCAGAACGTGTTGCAATAATGATCGTGGGAAGAGTCATGAGCGCTAAAACAAGACCACCAACAAAAGAGGCTGAACGTGGTAATCCTAAAAAATTAACAAAAAAAGAGAGTCCTAAAAGACCAAACACAATTGAAGGAACAGCTGCAAGATTATTGATATTAACCTCTATAAAATCTGTAAATTTATTTTTGCGTGCATATTCTTCTAAATAAAGAGCCGTTGCTATACCTATTGGAAGTGAAACTAATAAAACGATGCCTATCATATAAAGAGAACCAATGATCGCAACACCTAATCCCGCAGTCTCAGGACGACTTGAAGCGCCAAATGTAAAAAAACCAATATTAAATGTTTTATAAAGCGTACCATCATGCGCTAAACGCTTTATCCATTCTATTTGTCGATTAGAAACTTTACGGTTTTTTTCTGCTACACGCAAATCAATCTGTCCCTTATAAGCAGAATCAATATCCGCAGATGCCAAAACTTTAACTTTTTGCATTGTGCCAATCAGTTTTGGATTTTTTGTCACCATTTCACGCAGTTGAACACGGACACCATTCGAAAACATACGGTTAACGTCTCGAAGAGAGGCTCGATCATTTTGATTGATATTAAGTTTCTTTGCTAAAGCATTGCGTACAAGAAGTGGATAATTCGCCGTCATGAGCACTTGTGGTTTTGTTTTACGTTGACCACTTGGATCAATGATCTTTTCATCCAAATAAATCGACAATGTCATTTCACTTTGAAAAAAAGCTGTATAACCCTGACTAATGATAGACCATAAAAGCGCAAATAAAAAAAACAAACCAATAAAAATGGCAATCAAACCATAGGCACGAAAACGACGTTCAGCCCAATACCGACGATTGAGACTAATATTGCGACGAGGAAAAAAATCTTCATTCATTCATATTGTTCCCGATATTTACGCACAATATAAAGAGCTAGAATATTCATCAAAAGTGTCATAACAAAGAGCGTCATCCCTAAGGCAAAAGCCACCAGAGTTTGTGGAGAATTAAACTCAAAATCACTGGTCAATTGATTAACAATCTTAACAGTCATCGTAGTCATTGCTTCAAAAGGATTGAGTGTTAAGTTTGCTGCAACACCTGCCGCCAAAACCACAATCATTGTTTCTCCAATTGCACGCGATGCCGTCAACAAAATGGCCCCCATAATCCCTGGAAGCGCTGCTGGTATAACAACTTTTTTAATTGTTTCAGATTGCGTTGCGCCTAAACCATAAGAACCTTCACGTAAAATGCGTGGAACAGCCGTAATAACATCATCCGATAAAGAGGAAACAAAAGGTATCAACATAATTCCCATCACAACTCCAGCGGTCAAAACACTTTGTGCCATAATAAAACTAACCCCGTCTGAGAGAGAAGCAGAAAGATCACGTAAAAATGGTCCCACAACCTTCAAAGCAAAAAAGCCATAAACAATCGTTGGAATGCCAGCAAGAACTTCTAACAATGGTTTTACAATTGCTCGCAATCGCGCAGAAGCATACTCCGCCATATAAAGAGCTGAAAATAGTCCTATAGGTACAGCAAAAAGCATGGCAACAAATGCAATATAAAGCGTACCAGCAAGAAGCGGTATTAAACCAAATTGTCCTACTTCATCGCTGGAACCGCTCGCGGAAAAACGCGGATCCCAAACTGTTCCTAAAAAGAAATTTGAAAAGGATACAGACTGAAAAAAGCTTACTGTCTGAAAAAGCATAGAAAGCGCAATGGCTATTGTTGTCAAGACTGCAACAATAGATGCACAAATCAATCCAATAATAATAAAAGATTCAACCTTATTACGCGCACGTTGATGAGGCGCAATTTGCATCATTCCACAAATAAAACCAAAGGACGCAATAGCAAAAAGGAAAACATAACCTATAAATTTAAGCTTTTCAGAAGAAAATACCCACGACTGTGCTATTTTGAACACATCATCTGATGCTTCATCGGGTAAAATCAATCCCTTCGCGAGTAATTGTGCCTGCACTTCCTTATAGGAAGCGGTAGAAAGATTCCCCTCAAAACGATGAATCTTTTTGACGAGACTTCGAAGTGTCTCCCAAAGTAGATCGTGATTTACAGACTCTGTTACATGCGCACTATACGCCCCCAGCTCTCGAGAAGCATTATATTCTAAATAAATTGTACTCCCAGCATCCCAAACAATTAAAAAAATAAAAGCTGGAATAACAGTAATCAAAAATGTCCACCAGCCATAATAATACGCACGAGAATGCATTTTATGTTGTCTGTATTCAAGAATGCGTGCTCGCATATAAGAAATACAAAAGCCACAAAATCCAAAAATCAATAATAGCAAAACAATGAAGGAAATGCGCATTTTATCTTTCAGTTTTTATAAAAAAATAGCACCCAAATTTCCTATCTCAGAAATCCAACAAATTTTCCCTGCAAATTATTTCAATGTCATTACTCGACCAGCAGAAAAATCAGAACGCTGTGCTTGACGTTCCTTTTCAGGAGAAACAATCAAACCATATTCAGCCAAAGGACCCTCTGGACCAATCATTTGATCAGAAAGAAAAAAATCAACATACTCTCGCAAACCTGAAATAATACCTAAATGTGCTTTCTTAATATAGAAAAAAAGCGGACGAGAAACTGGATATTGTCCACTAGAAATCGTCTCAACTGTTGGCGCAAAACCGTTAATATCGGCAACCTTTAGCCTATCAGCATTATTTTGATAAAACGACAAACCAAAAATACCAACCCCTGTTTTATTAGAAGTTAGACGCGCAAATGTTTCAGAATAATCACCATCAATATCAACCGCTTTTCCATCCTTACGTACCGCAATACAAGCAGTGTGTATCTCCTTATCATCCATTCCTAAAGACTTCATCACCTCAACTGCCCCACTCTCTTTACACCCCTTAGTAAGTAATTTTTCCTCAAAAACTTCACGTGTCCCATGCTTCTCTCCAGGAATATACGCTGCTATCGTCCAATCAGGAAGAGCACTATTAACTGCACTCCATTTCAAAACATTATTCGGTTGCAACTTTCCGTCTATAATAATTCGAGCAGCAAGGGCTTTATAAACATCTACTGGCTGTAATTTCCAATCAGGCCCCTTAATATCAGTTGCAAAAACAATGCCATCATACCCAATACGTATTTCCTCAACATCTTTTACACCAGCATCAAAACAAGACTGTAATTCACTCGGTTTCATTGCTCGCGAAGCATTAACAATATCAACAGTGTTCTCCCCAATACCACGGCAGAATTCCTTAATACCAGCTCCTGTTCCTCCCGATTCGATAACAGGAACCTTAAAATGGGGATAAATTTCTCCAAATGTTTCAGCAACAATCTTTTGATAAGGTAAAACTGTAGATGAACCAGTAATCTGTATTTGATCGCGCGCATTGCCTCCATTTGCTGACAGCAGTAGCGCAAAAATCAATCCCACTCCAATTGATAATACTTTGTTCATCTATAAACTCCCTAAAAATTGAAAACAAAGCCTCTTAATTTATATCATACGGTCATTCTAGTTCACATTTGCAACATAACAAATATAAAAAACAACATGGATCATTTTTTTAAAACCATGTTTTTGTCCTCTGTCAAATAAATTCATTTGAACGCTTGAACTCAATAACATCCCAAAACAAATGAGCAACATCTATACCGCAGAAGCGTTTAATTTCACGAATTCCCGTAGGAGACGTCACATTAATTTCTGTTATATAATCTCCAATCACATCAATCCCCACAAAAAGAAGACCGCGTTCCTTTAAGGCTGGACCAATGCGTTCACAAATTTCATAATCACGTTTTGTTAACTCCACATTTTCCGCGCGACCTCCAACATGCATATTAGAGCGCACATCTGTTTCTGTCGGAATTCGATTAATAGCTCCAACAGGTGTACCATCAAGCAAAATAATCCTTTTATCTCCTTTTCGTACTGCCTCTAAATAGCGCTGAACAATAAAAGGTTCGTGATAAATTTCTGCAAATATTTCCAACAATGATGCTAAATTGCGATCATCTTGTTTTAAATAAAAAATACCAGCGCCCCCATTTCCATAAAGTGGTTTAACAATAATATCGCCAAATGTCTCTCTAAAAGCTGTTATTTCTTCAATATCTTTGGTAATTAATGTTTCTGGCATCAGATCAGAAAATTCAGTAACAAAAATTTTTTCTGGACTGTTGCGTACCCATGCCGGATCATTCACAACGAGTGTTTTAGGATGAATACGTTCTAACAAATGAGTTGTTGTGATATAATTGAGATTAAAAGGTGGATCTTGGCGTAAAAGAACCACATCCATATCTGTTAATTCCGTACGAACAGGCTTTTCTAATCGATAGTGGCTTCCCTCTTTATCATGTACAATCAATGGCTCTAGTCGTGCAATCACACAACCATCGTATAGAGATAAACGATCTGGTGTATAATGGAAGAGAGAGTGTCCACGTTCTTGGGCTGCTAAAGCGAGTGCAAATGTCGTATCTCCTTGAATCCGAACTGTTGAAATATGATCCATCTGAATGGCAATTTTCATAAATAAATCCTCTCTATCCTAAAAGCAGACTGGTCTATGCATCATAAACTTAGTAAACAATAAAAGAACTATGACAAGAGAAAATTTATGACACAAGAAACAGATATAAAATTAAACAACAAAGAAATCGAACGCTATGCACGCCACATCATTTTGCCTGAAATTGGTGGTGCAGGGCAACAAAAGCTAAAAAAAGCACGTGTTCTTGTTGTAGGCGCTGGTGGTCTTGGTGCTCCTGTCTTAACCTATTTGGCTGCCGCAGGTGTTGGAACTCTTGGAATTGTCGATAACGACATCGTTTCACTTTCCAATTTACAACGCCAAGTTATTCATAAAACAAATGCAATCAAAAAAAGTAAAACAGACAGTGCTGAAACCACTATAAAAGCAATAAATCCCCATGTTATAGTTGAAAAACACACCCTACGCTTAGACAAAAGTAATGTGGATAAACTGCTCAATGCTTACCACATCATTGTTGATGGAAGTGATAATTTTACGACACGCTATCTTCTTGCTGATCACGCTGCCCAATGTAAAAAACCTTTAATAAGTGGTGCTGTAGAACGTTTTAATGGCTCATTAACCGTCCTTATGCCATATAAAGACAATAATCCTCACTATCGCGATTTATTCCCCACCTCTCCAGCTCACGGGACTATCCCAACATGCGCTGAAACTGGAATCATCGGTGTTTTACCTGGCGTTATTGGAACCCTACAAGCAATGGAAGTTATTAAAATGATCACAAACATCGGAGAGCCATTAGTAGGAAAGATTCTTCTCTATAATGGATTATTAGCGCAATTTAATATTATTACTTATAAACGCTCAAATTATAAAGAAAATACCATAGTTATTAAGGAGCTTGGAGAATCATGATTATGTCCTCTCTTCCACTAATTTTTAGCACTCTCGCAATATGTATTGAAATACTAATTATTTTATCGCAAGTCATCGAAACATTGTAACCAATGAAACCTATTAAATTTATCACAAATATGGCAAACCTTTTGTGAAAAAATAATTCTCTATAATGGATTATCATCATAATTTCATGTCATCGTCTATAAATGGACAGAGACTCGTGGGAACGTAGCTGCTATCAGTATTCTTGTGTAAAAAATTTTCGACGTAGATAAAAATACAATCAGCAGAACTCTATTCAACTATTTTACTATTCACACATAAAAATTGTTTCACATGAAAGTGCTTACTTCAAACCATAACCTATAAATAATCTAAGTCATATTTTAGTGATCGATACTATAAAAGGTCAATGATCTGTCCATACATCTCTAACCTCAAGAGAAAACGTCTATTCATCAAGCATCATAAAATGCAGCTTAGGATTATTGCACGTATAAGAACAATCAATTATCTCTGTTCATAAGAAAAATACATGGGAATTGATGTAAAAGTACATAGGGATTGATGTGTATAGAAGGATTGAGATAAACTTCATGGAGAGCTTTAATTACATAATTATTGCATTCAGAAGCAGAAAGCTGCGGCTCATGAATTGATAATCCTTCAGCAATAATTTCACAGACAAGTATATGTAGAAAAAGTGAAGCACACAAATCTTGAAAACCAATCCGCAGATGACAGCGTAAAGAGTGCATTTTTATATAAGAGCTCTTTAAAATAAGCGAGTCAATATGCAATGTTAAATGTGTTCTGTTTTGCGTGAGGGGCGTTCCCCCTAACAAAACATCAATAAGAGCTCTTTTTATAAAACTATGAAACTAAAATTACAAAAAAATCAGACTTCTTTCTAAAGTTAACATCTATGGTATAAGTTAATTTGGCTCGTTCGCTTTATTATTATCCATTGGTAAAGGAACAGGATGATCGGATAAACTGCGTAAATAAAGCAAAAGATCGGCACGATCTTGGTCATTTTTAATTCCACGAAAAGACATAATAGTCCCAGGAAAAGCTTCACGTGGAGAACGTAGATAACGATCCAAAGTGATAAAATCCCATTTTTGATCAGAATGAGCACGCAATGCCCGTGAATAAGTAAAACCTGCTGCTGATGCCAAAGGGCGGTCAACAATCTTCCAGAGAACTGGACCAACACGCCCTGCTTCATTGCGTCCAGCAGTATGGCATATGGCACATTGGCGAAAAATTTTACGGCCATTTTCAAAATTGCCTTGTTGAAGGCGGCTATTTAGTGATAGGGAAACATCAGGTGCTTTTTGTTTTTCTTGAAATATATCATTCTTGGCAACTGTATGATGATATTGGACTGATGTAGGATGATCGTAAACTATATTGCTGAGTGTGAAAATCCCCACAATAGCAACCAGCACACATAAACAAGCACAAATAAAATAAATAAATCTCGGGCGATTCATAAAAACTCAAATGTTCACGGTTTCATTACAATTTTTAGTTTAAGCTTTTTCTTTATAACACACAATATCATAAATGCATCACAAATGACATTGGGAATCTTACAATGGCTCTTGAACCAATTATTCTTATTCCTGCCCGTATGGGCTCAACCCGTCTTCCTCAAAAAGCTCTCGCTGAAATTGGCGGAAAACCGATGATTGTTCATGTCGCAGAACAAGCCAAAAAAGCTGGAATAGGACGTACAATCGTTGCAACAGATCATAATGATATCGCTAAAGCTGTTGCAGATTATGGGCATGAATATATCATAACACGAGGTGATCATAAGTCTGGATCTGATCGTATTTATGAAGCTTTAGTGCGCATTGATCCTGAACAACGCTACAACGCCATTTTAAATATACAAGGTGACCTACCAACAATCATGCCTCGTGAAATCATTCGTGCACTACGCCCTTTAGAAAATAGCTTTACTGATATTGCAACCTTGGGTGCTCAAATCATTGAAGAAAATGAAACAAGAGATCCCAACGTTGTCAAAATCATTGGTACACCGCTTTCTCAAAATCGCCTTCGTGCTCTTTACTTTACGCGCGCCAAAGCACCTTATGGAGAGGGTCCTCTTTATCACCATATTGGAATATACGCCTATAGGCGCGAAGCACTTGAGAAATTTGTATCATTCAAACCCTCACCACTTGAGAAACGTGAAAAACTTGAACAATTACGTGCATTAGAAAACAATATGCGTATTGATGTGGAAATAGTCGATACAATTCCCTTAGGTGTAGATACACAACATGATCTCGATAGAGTTTGTGAGATTTTAGCATGAAAATACTTAAAAAAACTAATAAAATTTCTTTCCAAGGAGAATACGGCGCTAATTCCCATATTGCTTGCTCCAATATGTTCCCCAATATGGATGCTGTTCCCTCTGCTACTTTCGAAGACGCCCTTAATTTAGTGGAAAGCGGGAAAGCTGATCTTGCTATGATCCCTATTGAAAATACCCTTGCGGGACGCGTTGCAGACATTCATCATCTTTTACCGCAGTCATCTCTTTATATTATTGATGAATATTTTTTACCTATCCATTTTCAACTCATGGTTTTGCCCGGCGTTACACATGACGAAATTAAAACCGTCCACAGCCATACGCATGCCCTTGCACAATGCCGAAAAATCATACGAAACAACGGTTGGAAACCTGTTGTTTCTGCTGACACCGCTGGAGCTGCAAAATTTATTAAAAAAAATGCTAAACGTTCACAGGCTGCCTTAGCACCTTTAATCGCAGCAGAACTCTATGGACTTGATATTCTTGAAAGAGATGTTGAAGATAACCCTCATAATATTACCCGTTTTGTCATCCTTTCACGCTCCAAACGACATGTCCCCAAACCTCAAAATGGCGAAAAAATCATCACCAGTCTTCTTTTTCGAGTGCGCAATGTCCCCGCTGCTCTCTATAAAGCTATGGGAGGATTTGCAACGAATGGTATCAATATGACAAAATTAGAAAGCTATCAAATTGGTGGAAATTTCAATGCAACACAATTCTTTGTTGATATTGAAGGACATCCTGAAGACCCGATGATGAAACTTGCCTTAGAAGAATTATCTTTCTTTTCTGCAGAACTGCGTATTATCGGTACTTATCCAGCACAAAACGATCGAACATCGTATATATAAAAGCAATTAAGCTGCCATCATTTTTGTTGATATCAAAAAACATCATAAAAATTTCATAATGCAACGCATCTTGAAAGGGCTCGTTTTTTTCTACTCAACACCCTTCATAAACACTGAAGAAGAAAAAATAGCTCGTAACAGAATATATAAATTATTTTCATAATATTTTCTCACAAATTATATCATGATAAACCGCAATTCAATTCGTATAAAAACCAGTGTAAAAAACACAGTAACCAAAAATAAAAACGCTTGTACCATCTATTTCCCTTTGATATATTCAAAGAGAGCCTCTTGAGAAAAGTCATTTCCTCTGACAATATTCCAATAAAGATAACGAACTTCTAAATTAGCTCTCAAAACAATTCAAATTATTATACATAATAGAGCATTCGAATCTCTTAGATTAATATCATTCTAAACATGGTTTAAAACTAGAAAATGCAACTTAGCCCTGATTTTAGCGTTAAGTTTGAACTTGTATCTTTATAAAAACTGATTTATGATTCACCTCACTTTAGAAAAAAGGAGAGGATAATGAAAAAAGTCTTCACGCGAGGATTATTAGCCGCAAATATTCTCGCCTACTCTAGTGTTGCATTTGCTGGCTTTGGTGAAAAAAAATGGAATTTTGCGCGGGATGAAAGTGTTGTGATCACACCATCCTATACATTCCAGCAAGGAGTTGAATACTCTTGTAATATCTTTAAACCAAAGAAAGTATCCTTTACTTTATCATACTCTGCCCCTTCTGATTTAAACAAATTGAGAATTTTTGTTGATGATGAAAAGAAAATAACCCATGATAAAGAAAAGAAAATCTTTACCCTAAAAAATATAAAATCTCTTCATATAAGTTTTCCTTGGTCAGGACATTATATTTTTAAAAATATTACGAACAAAAAAGTTGTTGGAACAGATTGTGACACAGGAGGTTATGATTAACAATATTTCTATAACATCTAAATTTGAGTACAGTTATTCTTTTTTTCAGGTGTTTTTTTCAAAATACGGCATAATGAGCCATTAAAACTAATCGCTGAAAAGGTTATTTTTATACTAATATGGCAAACCTTAAGCTGCTTATAAGGTTAGATATTAAAGAATTTTTGCGAAAAATAGAAGACTAGACTTAAATTGTTCTGTATTTTCTACTATCAGAGCTATTTTTTTAATAAGAATATAACTTCTATCTTCGCAACTTCTTTATTTTAAGTACTATAAAGCACATCGTACCCAAATCACTTAGATAAACAGAAAAGTAGAATTTGCATCTACAGATGCATTCCTCACTGCACTTTAAGTCATACTCATTCAGCTTTTTATAAAAATTTATCTCGCTTTTCCCTCCTTATTAAAGAATATAATTATTTGAAACTATAAAATGTCGCTTATATCGAATAAGAACCATTTTTATGCTTATAAAATCAGTACCCCCTTATTTCTATAGCGTTTAATGTTGCATCTTCTCTTGCTGAGTACAATCCCTTTAAAATATATGAAATCTTTTCTCAAATAATGGAAATTCATATATTGATCCATTTTGTGATGAACATCAATGTTTTTTAATTAAAAGAACAAGCACGCAAAAAAAAGAGCGATAACATTTACTTAGTATTTATATTCATATATGTTAAAAGCAAAAATATTACATATTTGATATTCTCATTCACTATAGAAATGAGGTTGTTTTCTTATACGATATTTAAGATATTGACTTATCATTATAAGATTTTGATTTTCTTATACTGAATTAAAACCACGAATAAAGTAAGATCCTCCCATCTTAAATCTCATATTGAAATCAATTAAATTTTTTTCCTTGAAAGTTACAAATGGGAGTGATGTGTGAGTAAAAACGATTAAAAAAGGAATAAAAATGCTTCTTATAAAGCCTCTCAAGTGCAAGGGATCGCAACATTGGAGTTGTTAAGTAGTATGAGGTCTAAAGTTTATACTTTGTATTAAGCATAAAAGGGATAGTTCACAATGGACTTATATCTCAAGGAGAGTATGTATACTATTTACGAGTAGATTTTGAAATATAGTTAAGAGTATTGAGCAATCGCTTTTTAAAAAGCCTGTGAATGTACAACATTAAATGTATTCCGTTTGGGATGTTCTGTTTTGTATAGAGGAACAACACCATTAAAGCAATATTTTATAATTATTTAAATAGCACTCTTCCACCTGACTTTCGAATGTTAGCCAATTACATGATCTATCTGCTTTATTTGCCTTTTTTATCGTTGCAAATTTTTAATCATTCAATTTCGTAGTTTTAGAACAGACGTACCTATCTTAAAACTCTTACGGATTTCAGCAGTATCATCATACATTCAGATTATCTTAAACGAAGAAAATATTTTTATACCCAATAAATATAAAGAGCTATTATTATGAATAACTGATAAATTCTCAACCTCTTTGTTGTTTATATGTTAATAAATTAAACGCAAAGGAAAATTCTTCATCGTTCTTATGATATTTTTTGTTTCTGAGCTTGATTTTTCATTCTAAATCGACAATATGGATTTTGGGAGGTTGGTGGTGGACGAACTACTCGCCAACTGGGTCAGGTCTGGAAAGAAGCAGCCCCAACGAGTTCTGGTACGGGTCATTGTTCCAACCTCCTATTTTGCTGAAGAAATTATTTTTTTATACTGTCTTTTAGCGAGGTATTTTTAATCTTCAGAGCGGCATTTGTATGCAGCAAATAAAGGGATTTTGTTGTTTTTAAACAAATTGCCCCATAAATAATTTGATTAAGAAAAAATCCTTTTATATGAGACTACAGTATTGATCTATGCTTTTGTATTATCAAAATGTACGCATAAAGAACTTCGAAGTTGGAAATATTCATGGAAAATTTACCGGTAGAAACAGCCTATCGTGTTCTTGCTCGTAAATATCGGCCCCAAAACTTCTCTGACCTCATTGGTCAGGAAGCTATGGTGCGTACTCTCACCAACGCCTTTGAAAAAGGTCGTATTGCACAAGCGTGGATGTTAACAGGGATTCGTGGCGTAGGTAAAACCACAACAGCACGTATTTTGGCACGTGCGCTTAATTATAAAACAAAAGATATTGACCAACCAACAACTGTATTGGACTCTCTTGGTGAACATTGCACACAAATTATCGAAGGGCGCCATATTGATGTTATAGAAATGGATGCCGCTTCTCATACGGGCATTGATGATATTCGTGAAATTATTGAACAAATACGCTATCGTCCTGTTTCTGCACGCTATAAAGTTTACATTATCGATGAAGTACATATGCTCTCAACACAAGCCTTTAATGGTTTATTGAAAACTCTTGAAGAACCACCTTCCCATGTGAAATTTATTTTTGCCACAACAGAAATTCGCAAAGTTCCTATTACAATTCTTTCGCGTTGCCAACGTTTTGATTTGCGACGTATTGAATCAAAAGCTTTGAGTGCACATTTGCGCCAAATTGCGAAATATGAAAAGGTAGAAGTAGAAGATCAAGCGCTCTCTATGATTGCCCGTGCTGCAGAAGGATCTGCACGTGATGCATTATCCATTTTTGATCAAGCAATCGCCCATAGCAATGGCAATGTTAATGCTATTGCGGTGCGTACAATGTTAGGATTAGCGGATCAAGCACGTATTATTGATCTTTTTGAATTTATCATGAAGGGCGATGTTGTCAATGCGTTACATGAATTACGCAGTCAATATGAAGCAGGTGCTGATCCTCTTACTATATTGACAGAACTAGCCGATTTTAATCATCTGGTCACACGTTTACGTTTTACACCAAAAATAGTGGAAGATTTCTCTCTGACTGAAGAACAACGTTTAAGAAGTTTAGACTTTTCAAAAAAACTTTCCGTTCCTATTTTATCCCGAAACTGGCAAATGTTACTCAAAGGTTTACAGGAAGTTAATCAAACTGCACGTCCTCTTCAAGCCGCTGAAATGCTTTTAATTCGTCTTGCTCACACGGCTGACTTACCAACTCTTGATGAGGCTTTAAAAAAGCTTACGCAAGAAAAAACGCCTCTCACACTGGTTAAAAATTCTTCTCATCAAGAATCTACAAATGCAAATAATATAACAAAAGAAACAATGGTCGGAGCCCATGCTTCCTCGAGCGTTTCAAATATATTAGCCGATCAATCAGATTTAAAAAGCTCTTTGAAAAACCAATTAGATCATTCCTTACAACCAGAAAATTTAGTTAAAAATCAAAACCATGACAAAATCAACGCCCAAGAAGTAACAGAAATTCTAGAAACTTCTCAATCTACTGATTTTTCTGAAAAGATTGCAAATTTATCGCATTCTGTCACGCAAACAACAGAAAAGATTACTGAACCTAAAACTCTCGTGATTAATTCTTTGCACGATATTGTTCAATTAGCCGAACAGCATAATGACGTTCCTTTCAAACTCCTTGTTAAAGAATTTGTTCATCCTGTTTCTTTTGAAGCTGGGCATATTACCTTGAGACTTTCTGAAAATACCCCACAATTTCTTGCTCATGATATAGAAAAAAAGATATCTCAATGGACTGAAAAACGCTGGACAATAACTTTTGTTAATGAAGGAGGTGGCCCAACCTTACAGGAGGAAAGTATAGCGATTCAAAAGACTCTTTTTTCCAATGCAGAAACAGATCCTGATATCGCGAAAATCCTCAATCATTTCCCAGAAGCAAAAATTGTCGATATTCGACTCAATAAAGAAGAAAATGATCTTGATTTACTCCCCAATACCTTTAAAAATGCTGATATTTTTAAAAATAAAAATGATATCAATGATGAATAAGGATACCTATTCCTATGCGTGAAATGATGAGCATGATGAAAAAAGCCAAAGAAATGCAAGAAAAAATGCAGAAGATTCAGGAGGAAATAGCTAATCTGCAAGCTGTGGGCACTGCAGGGGGTGGTCTCGTCAATATCACTTTAAATGGCAAAAATATTATAACAGCAATTCAAATTGATCCTTCATTACTCAAACCTGAGGAAGCTGAAATTCTTGAAGATCTCATTATGGCGGCTTATAATGAAGCAAGAACAAAAATCGAAGTCGCAATAGAAGAAAAAACCAAAAGTATGACCGCAGGGCTACCACTCCCATCAGGTTTCAAGCTTCCATTTTAATGAAACGGATTTTTTCCGTGGGACAAAAATATGTCTAAATACATTGCAGGACCTGAAATTGAACGTCTCATTCAGATTTTATCACGGTTACCAGGTCTTGGTCCACGTTCAGCACGTCGTGCTGCGCTTCATCTTATTAAAAAAAAAGAGACATTGCTGGAGCCTTTGGGAGCGGCTATACAAGCAGCTATAGAAAAAGTCGGCATTTGTTCTGTTTGTGGAAATGTCGATACCATTGATCCTTGTTCAATTTGCACAGATTTACGCCGCGATGATACAACAATCATTGTTGTTGAGGATATTGCTGATCTGTGGGCTCTTGAGCGCGCAAAAACTTTAGCCGCACGTTACCATGTGTTGGGTGGACGACTCTCTCCCTTAGATGGAATAGGTCCTGATGAACTCAATATTGCCACCTTAATACAACGTGTTGTACAAAACCCTATTACGGAGATTATTCTTGCTGTCAATGCGACTGTCGAAGGTCAAACAACTGCTCACTATATCACCGATCAGCTTTCCAATTTTCCAGTTAAAATTACGCGACTTGCTCATGGTGTCCCTGTAGGAGGCGAGCTTGATTATCTTGATGACGGAACTTTAGCAGCAGCTGTACAAGCAAGAACAAATCTTTAAAAATTTCTTTCTCTTACCTGTTATCTCGTTTTATTTACTATCATTTCTTTGTATGGGGAAAATATTCAAGTGATAAAGAAAAAACTCTCACTTTTAAACGACTTTGGTCCTGGTATTCTAGTATGTTTACTCATATCAGCCTTAGCTTATGGCTTAGAAGTCGTAGAAAAACAGCTTTTGGGACAAGCTTGGCTTGAAAGCCTTGTTTTGGCAATTCTTTTAGGATCGATTATTCGTAGTTGTTTTCCTTTGCCAACATATTTTCAAAAAGGTATCACCTTTTGCGCAAAAACACTTCTCGAAATTGCTATCGTTCTTCTAGGAGCAAGCATTAGCATTAACGCAGTCCTTTCAGCTGGCTGGAATTTGCTTGCTAGTATCATATTCGTGATATTCGTAACGATTATCCTGAGCTTTGCCATCGGCCGACTTTTCGGGCTTTCTACACACTTAGCAATGCTGGTCGCTTGTGGGAATGCTATTTGTGGCAATTCAGCTATTGTCGCCGTTGCACCTGTCATAAAAGCAAAACATGACGATGTAGCCGCGTCAATTGCCTTCACTGCTCTTTTAGGAATTCTTATTATTTTATTTCTACCCTTTTTACATCCGTCTCTGAATTTGTCATTTAGCCAATATGGTGTGCTTGCTGGTATGGTTGTTTATGCTGTACCACAGGTTTTAGCAGCAACAGCATCTGTCTCTTTTCTGAGTGTTCAAATTGCAACAATTGTCAAATTAGTACGGGTTCTCATGTTAGGCCCTGTTATTTTTACTCTATCAATCATTTATCGCCGATCAGCACAAACACGCTTGCGTTTACATACCCTCGTCCCATGGTTTATCATTGGCTTTATTATCATGATGCTTGTTCGCTCAAGTGGTCTTATCCCTGAAAAGGCTATCAATCCCATCAAATTTATTGCCCAGTTGTTTACTGTTATCTCAATGGCTGCACTAGGATTAGGTGTTGATATCCGATCACTAAAAAAAGCAGGATGGCGCGTCATTTTGGCTTCAACCTGCTCCATAATTATTCTCGGTATTTGTAGCCTTATCATGATACAATTGAATGATTTAAATCATATAACATTTTAAATGTGCATTGATTATTATTTTTTTCAACGTAGTATGCAATCAACCCAAAGTCCTCATTATTATTAAAATCAGTTCTTTCATAAACCAAAAAAAGTTCTAAAATACTGCTCATTATTCTATACAAAAAATTGAAAGAGCTGATATTTAAGTGAAAACTGTCAAATTTGCTTTTCAGTCCATAATGATTTGCAACAGAGTAGTATCGAAATAGGTAACTCATGCAAAATAATGCCATTTCTTTCATCTGCTCTCATTACGCTGAGGTTTTTATATAAAGACGGATAGAATATATTCTTATTTGGAAAAATGTGGGGTCATAACTTTTCCTCTTTTAAATTACTTTTACTTACTATGTAATACAAGTGGCATCATCGTACTATTTGATAGCTTAAAAGTTGTGACAATCCTTACATTTAAACGATTCGTGAAAGGAGTTTTTATTCTTTTCTTCAACAGTTTTGATTCATACGCTAACTCCGCTTGTAATATACAAGCTAATAACTTTAATTGTTTCACCATAAGTAGATTTAAAATAAGAGAATCTTACAATACTCAAGATACTCATTCAAAAAGTGATAAAAATAAGGATTAAATCAACATCTCGTTCTATCCCATAAAAAGGTATTGTTGCTTATTGGCACTAGTAACTTTCTTACAAATGAAATATACGATAATGAAAAGATTAAAAATACAGCAGGACTTTTATTTATCGTTTTATTCAACTAAAATATTTTTATGCTTATCCTTGCTATAGATACTGCTTCAATTTATTGTGCTGTTGCGCTTATTCGTCATAAATCTGTTATTGCGCGTATCAATGAGCGCATGAACAAAGGACATGCTGAAAAACTTATTGGGCAGATTACACAAATAATGACACAAGCCAATATGACGCTTGATCAAGTTGAGCGTATTGCTGTCAATATTGGACCTGGGTCATTTACTGGTGTACGTGTCGGTGTTGCAACAGCGCGCGCTTTGGCATTAGCACTTGAAATACCAGCTATTGGAGTGAGTGCTCTTGAAGCGTTAGCAGCACAAGTCATAAATAGTAAAAGTACAGCATCGGCAATTACTGTTGTCATTGAAGCAGGGAGAGGGATGTTCTACCATCAAAATTTTCATAATGATCTCACACCTTTGGGAGAGCCGGGATTAAAAACAATTGAAAATATCCTCGAAGATTTGCCAAAAAAAACCCGACTGACTGGCCCAGCTGCTGATGTCGTTGTGGAGCATGTTAAAAACCATAAAATATACGAAAAAATTGTCCTAGAAAAAATCCCCTGCGAAGCGGCCGATATTGTAAACTATGCTTATCTTGCTGCAAACAAACAATCAAAAAATTCACCTCGCCCACTCTATCTACGCAACGCTGATGCAAAACAACAAACCAATTTTGCTTTACCACAAAAAAAATAATGCCCAAATTTTCATTGACAAAAAAGAATTTTGGAATTGCTCCGCTACAAGTTAATGATAGTGCTTCTCTTCATAAAATTCATCAGCATTGTTTTACCCCTTCTTGGGAAAAACAAGCTTTTGATAATTTCTTAACAGATCACTCTATCTTCGGACACAAAGTTTTTCTCATTGATCGCTCTGATCAAATTTTAGGCTTTTGCCTATGCCGTCTCATCCTTGATGAAGCAGAAATCATCACAATTGCTGTTCATCCTCATTATCGTCAACAAGGAATTGGTACCTTTCTTATCGAAAGCACAGTTCACCATCTTCACGACAAGGGCGCCATAAAATTATTCTTGGAAGTAGAAGCCACAAATCTTTCTGCTTTGAACCTTTATCAACGCTTTGAATTTCAAAAAATTTCTGAACGTCTTGCCTACTACGCGTCAAAAAATGGTCGTGGTGATGCAATTATCATGCAAAAAACTTTTAAGCAAATAGATTGAGATTTGTGTAAAAAACATTTACACATCCGCTATGAATAAAGTAAATCCTAAAAATACGCCTCCTGTTGCTCCTAAAAAGGTTTTTATCAAAACCTATGGATGTCAAATGAACGTTTATGATAGCCAACGGATGACTGATAGTCTCAGTTCGCAAGGCTATGTGACAACACAAATTCCCAATGATGCCGATCTTATTCTTGTTAATACCTGTCATATTCGTGAAAAAGCAGCAGAAAAACTTTATTCTGATCTCGGTCGTTTGCGCGTTATGCGTCAAGAGCGCACACCTGATAAACCCCTTATGGTTGGTGTAACAGGTTGTGTTGCACAAGCTGAGGGAAGTGAAATCTTGCGCCGTGCTCCAACAGTGGATCTTGTTATTGGTCCGCAAATGTATCATCGCTTGCCAGAATTGTTAGAAAAAGCCAAACAAGGGAAAAAAATTATCGAAACAGACTATGCTGTTGAAGATAAATTTGCTCATTTGCCGCCCCATAATAAACATGCAGTAAGAAAACGAGGTGTTAGCGCATTTTTAACAGTACAGGAAGGTTGCGATAAATTTTGCACTTTTTGTGTTGTTCCGTACACACGCGGTGCTGAAATATCACGATCCGTTGAACAAATTACTGAAGAGGCCCTTCAACTCATCGAAGCGGGTGTCAAAGAAATTACGCTGCTTGGACAAAATGTCAATGGTTGGCATGGACAAAGTGCTGATGGCAAAACTTGGCGTCTTGGCGATCTTCTTTATCATCTCGCAAAACTCGATGGTTTAAAGCGTTTGCGTTACACAACCAGCCACCCACGTGATATGGATGATAGCCTTATTGCCGCGCATCGAGATCTTGATATGTTAATGCCTTACCTCCATCTTCCTGTTCAATCAGGTTCAGATCGCATCTTAAAAGCCATGAACCGACAACACAAAAGCTCTCATTATCTTCATCTTATCGAAAAAATTCGAACCGCACGGCCAGATATTGCCTTTTCAGGCGATTTTATTGTAGGGTTTCCAGGAGAAACAGATGAAGACTTTGAAGAAACCATTAAACTTATTCAACAAGTACAGTACAGTTCAGCTTATTCTTTTAAATATTCCCCCCGTCCTGGAACAGTGGGAGCCACAATGAAAAATCATGTTGATGAATCTGTAAAAGATGCCCGACTTCAACATTTACAAATCCTTCTCCTTGAGCAACAAAATGCATTTTTGCGTTCTAAAATTGGTCAAAAAACGAACGTTCTCATCGAAAAACCTGGACATCACTCAGGGCAAATGGTAGGACGTTCCCCTTGGCTTTTACCTGTTGTCGTCGATACAGAAGCCTCTACAGGTAGCGTGATAGAAATTCATATTAAAAATGCAAGCTCAAACAGTTTTGTTGGTGAAGTGACAAATAGATAGACATGCCTCTAACACCTTGTTCACAATAAATATTTTGGAAAACTCTTTTATTTTAAAAGAAAATGATTACATCTAAAGCGTGCACTTTTTGTAAAAAATTGTCTTTTATAAAGTTTACTTAACAAAATGTGCAATATTTATGTAGATATGGAGAATAGGCTGAAAGCTTCAACCGAAAAAATAAAGCGTATTAAAGAAAAAGTAAATATGTCCCTTGAAAAGGCTGATACCTTGAAACAAACAAGCGCTTCAGATCTGAGCCAAGTTGTTTTGATTTTCGAAAATAATCAATATGCAAAAGCAGTTTTTGGTAAATTTGACGAAAATCTCGCTTATATCGAAAAAAAACTCGAACTTAGTATTCATCCGCGTGGTAATGAAGTCTTAATCCGTGGAAATATTTCCGTTATAAAACGTGCGCAATATGTATTGCAGCAGCTTTATGAACGTGCCAAAACACATCAAGAGCTCACTTTATCAGATATAAAAGGAGCGATTGCTATGGCAAATATACCAAAGAAGCAGAAAGAAGACACAATAACACACAAATCTGCAACGAAGCGTATACCAGCACGGTTGAGTACCCATAAAAAAATAATTCATGCAAGAACTCCAACACAAGACGCTTACATAAGTGCTATGGAGCATACTGAACTTGTGTTTGGTGTAGGACCAGCAGGAACAGGAAAAACGTATCTTGCTGTTGCTCATGCTGCAATGCTTCTAGAACGTGGTATCATTGAACGAATTATTCTCTCACGTCCGGCTGTTGAAGCTGGAGAACATCTTGGTTTTCTTCCCGGTGATCTCAAAGAAAAAGTCGACCCATATTTACGACCACTTTATGATGCTCTTTATGATATGATGCCCGCTGAAAAAATAGAACGCATTTTAGCTTCTGGTGTCATAGAAATTGCTCCTCTCGCCTTTATGCGCGGACGAACACTTGCCCATGCTGCTGTTATTCTTGATGAGGCACAAAATACTACGCCCATGCAAATGAAGATGTTCCTCACACGTCTTGGAGAAGGAACGCGTATGATCGTTACCGGTGACGTAAGCCAAATTGATTTGCCTACAGGGCAAAAATCAGGTCTCATTGAAGCAGTTCGCATTCTTTCAAATATAGAAAATATTGCAATTGTGCATTTTGATGAAAAAGATGTTGTACGCCATCCACTTGTTGCTGCTATCGTTCGTGCTTATGATCGTGATTCCGAAATACAAAATAAAAAAAAATCATTCGCATGCGATGCATAAAAAAATGAATTTGATTCATCATGATTATTATTGATATAATGATTAAAAGCGCAGGGTGGAATGATGAGAAAATGCTTTATAATATCACTGAAAAAGCATTAATGACGACTATGCATCATGTTTCATTGGGAAATGCTGTAAGCGAGATTAGCCTGCTTTTTACGGATGATGAACATATGGCACAAATCAATGCACAATGGCGCAACAAAAACAAATCTACTAATGTACTATCCTTTCCTGCTTTTCCACTTAAAGCTGGAAATCGACCTGGTCCCATGCTCGGTGATATTATTATTGCCCGAGAAACTGTTGTTTTCGAAGCAGAGAAAGAAGGAAAAACATTTCAAGACCATTTAACACATATGATTGTTCATGGTATCTTGCATCTGCTTGGTTATGACCATGAAACTGATGATGAAGCATATAAAATGGAAAAGCTCGAAAGAGAAATTCTTCAAAAGCTTTCCATAAAAGATCCTTACGCATAATTGTCTATCAATGATAAAATTTAACTTTTAAAATCAATATTACCAGCATACCATTTAAAGCCTCTTATTTATCTGTTATAAAAGAAAGTCTAGAAGATTTCAAAACCATGGCAAACAAAATAAATGCACAAAATAATAGTCAAGCATCTTCTAATAATGAAAAAGCCCCCTCTCAACAGACGAATCATACAGAAAAATATTCCCTGATGAATCATTTATTTTCATTCTTACGGGGTCGTAATTGTGCATCTACGTCACTGCGCGATGATCTTACCGTTGCACTCACGACTAACAATGAAAAAGATACCGCCCTCTTCTCACCTGAAGAACGTACTATGCTGCATAACATTTTACGCTTACGTGAAGCACGCGTGGATGATGTTATGATACCTCGTTCTGAAATCGAAGCATTAGAAATAAACACCTCTCTTGGAGAAACCCTTAAATGTTTTGCAAAAATTGGTCATTCTCGTATCCCCGTTTATGCTGAAACTTTAGATGATCCGCGCGGCATGATCCATATCCGCGATATTCTTAACTACATCACTCGCTTTATTATCAATCCAACAAAAACCGAACAAAAATCCGATTTTCTTCAATTAAACCATACAGACTTGCATACTCCAATTGGTGAATTGGATTTGATCCGAACAGTTCTCTTTGTTCCCAGTTCTATGCTTGCAAGCAAATTATTAACACGGATGCAAACTACACGAACTCAAATGGCTTTAGTTATTGATGAACATGGAGGAACAGATGGTCTCGTTTCAATGGAAGATATTGTTGAGTTAGTCGTTGGAGATATCGAAGATGAACATGATAATGTCGACAATGCTATCGTACGTGAACCAAATAATAAATGGCTCGTTGATGCAAGAACTGAACTAGAAGATGTGGAGAAAGCTCTTGGTCCTGATTTTATCGTAGGAGAATATGGTGATGAAGTTGATACTATTGGTGGTTTGATCGTCTCAATTCTTGATCGCATTCCTGCCAAAGGTGAAATTGTCGAAGCTGTACCTGGCTATAGATTTCGTATTTTAGAAGCTGATAAACGCCGGATCAAACGGTTGCGCATTTTTCGCATTCTAAAAAATAAGAATCTTGAGAACAATGCCATCCCTAAAGAATAGTCCAGCGTTTTTTAACAATTTCATCGTTTTTTTGTTCTCTGTTACAGGCTGGAAGCGCCAAGCATGGATATTTCTGTGTGGTGCTCTTACTTCTTTTGCACTTCCACCCTTTTATTTAACACCTCTTTGCTTTTTAACTTTCCCTCTCTTTATTGTTTTACTTGACTCAATACAGTCCACCAAAAACAATAAAAAACATTTTTTTACTTACGCTTTAAGCTGTGGAACATTTGGTTTTAGTTATTTTATTTGCGGACTTTGGTGGCTATGCAATGCTTTATTAACAGATCCAGATTCTTTTGGTTGGGCAGTCCCATTAGCCATTTTATTCCCTCCACTCTACCTTTCTCTTTATTGGTTTTTTTCTGGTTTCATTGTCGGTTTATTATGGACAAAAGGAATAGCACGCTTTTTTGTTTTAGCCTTTGCATTAGGATTATCCGAGTGGTTGCGTGCGTTTTTATTCACAGGATTTCCATGGAATTCTCTTGGCTATACAGCCATGCCAACCCCAGTGTTCATGCAATCTGATGCAATCGTAGGACTTTACGGAATGAATATTCTTGCTGTCTTAGCCTACAGTTTGCCAACTGTTTTATTAACGGATGAAAAAAAGAAAGTGGCACTTTCTCTTTGCTTATCACTTATATTAATTCACTGTGGTTTTGGGTTTTATCGTCTTCATACTATAGAAAACACAGCTGAAGATCAAAAAAGTGCTTATTGGGTGCGCATTGTTCAACCGTCCATCCAACAAAATATAAAATTGCGTGATAATACACGAGAATCTATGTTGGAAGCGCATATGAAGCTAAGTGCAACGCCAACAACCGATCAAAATTCAGAACCCGATTTTATCGTATGGTCTGAAGCTTCCGTTCCTTACCTTCTCTATGATAACTCATCTACCACAATGCGCATTGCCTCTCTTTTAAAACCTAAACAATGGGCTATCGTTGGAGCAATACGCGCCAGCAATGATCTACCTCATTCCCAAACACAATATTTTAATACAATTGCAGTCATTAATGCTCAAGGTAATATTTTAAATACTTCCGATAAACTTCATTTGGTTCCTTTTGGTGAGTATCTTCCTTATCAGAATTTATTGAAAAAAATTGGATTGCGTACCCTTGCCGATAATATTGGTGGATATAGTGCTGCAAGTGTGCGCAAAATTGTTACAATGCCAAACGGATTTTCTTATCTACCCTTGATTTGTTATGAAGCAATATTTCCCCATGAAATGACTTTTAAAGGCTCCCCGCCTCAAGCAATTATTAATATTACAAATGATGCATGGTTTGGTGTAACACCTGGACCCTATCAACATCTTCAACAAGCACAGCTTCGTGCCGTTGAACTGGGAATCCCCCTCATACGGGCAGCCAATAATGGCATATCAGCTGTTATTGATTCTTATGGACGAATCGTTGTAGCTCTTCGACAAAATGCTGTGGGCATTATTGATTCACGAGTTCCATCATCCATTACCCCTATAGGAAGCAATGAATACAGAACTTTCTCTACTTTTATCTTATTCATCCTTATGCTATTGTGTCGTATTGGTTTTGGTTTTACAAAACAGCTTAAATGATTCAAGTGCCCTTTGTACGGTATTATGTTGCGTGTACCAGTAATATTGGGAAAAAATATTACATATTGTTTTAATTATATGATAAATCAACTGCGCATAAATATGATGTTGGTTTAGAAGAAAAATGCTGGAAATAAAGAGTTGCATTATGACCGAAACTAGAAAAAAACCTGACCCTATAGATATCTATGTTGGAACTCGTATCCGTTTACGTCGTAATATTTTAGGACTCACTCAAGAGAAACTAGGTGAAAAATTAGGAATTACTTTTCAGCAAATCCAAAAATATGAAAAAGGAACAAACCGTATTGGTGCCAGCCGTCTTCAAGCGATAGCGGAAATTATGGATGTTCCTGTTTCTTACTTTTTTGATAAAGGTATTACCTCCCAACAAGTAGAGGGTTTTGCTGAAAGTGAACACAATTTTATAGACTTTTGTTCTAGCAGCGAAGGGATTCAACTCATGCGCGCTTTTACAAATATATCTGATGCTAAAGTGCGTAGAAAAATTATTGACTTGGCAAAAGCACTTTCTGAGGAAGATTTGACAAATAAGTTATAAATTAAAATTATATTTTTTCTCTTTTATTCATATACATTTGCATTGACTATTTGCTGTAGAATTAGCAAATGGTGATGACTTTAGTAAGCAATTGATTAAATCGTTGGTTTTCTTTTTTGAAGGAGTTCCTATGCCGCATCAAGATTATCTTTTTACGAGCGAATCGGTATCGGAAGGACATCCTGATAAAATTTGTGATCGTATTTCCGATGAAATCGTTGATATGATCTATAAAGAAGCTGAAAAGACTGGTACTGATCCATGGTTAGTACGCGTTGCCTGTGAAACTCTCGTCAGTGTCAACCGTGTTGTTATCGCTGGTGAAGTACGTGTTCCCGATACGCTATTAAAAAAAGATAAAAATAAAGAATTCATCTATGATGAAACTAGCTTTCCACTCATTAATCCCACACGTTTTCGTACAGCAGCCCGCCGTGCTATTCGTACCATTGGCTATGAACAAGCAGGCTTCCATTGGAAAACTGTTAAAATTGATGTTCTTTTGCGCCCACAATCAGCTGATATAGCAAGAGGGGTTGATAATGCTACGGATCGGCATGGTGAAGAAGGAGCAGGTGATCAAGGCATCATGTTTGGATATGCTTGCCGTGAAACACCTGATCTCATGCCTGCGCCAATTTATTATGCGCATAAAATTCTCAAACTTCTTGCCGCAGCTCGTCATAAAGGAGAGGGAGAAACTGGAAAATTAGGACCAGATGCTAAAAGCCAAATAACCATACGTTATAAAAATGGAAAACCGATGGAGGTCACATCCATTGTTCTTTCAACGCAGCACCTTGATGAAAGTTGGGATTCCAATAAAGTACGTACAGTGGTTGAACCTTACATTCGCCAAGCTTTACATGACATTCCCATTGCAGCTCAATGCAGTTGGTATATTAACCCAACAGGAAAATTTGTCATTGGAGGACCTCAAAGCGATGCCGGATTAACGGGACGCAAAATTATTGTGGATACTTACGGAGGTGCAGCACCCCATGGAGGCGGTGCTTTTTCAGGAAAAGATACAACAAAAGTTGATCGTTCTGCTGCCTATGCGGCACGCTATCTGGCTAAGAATATTGTTGCTGCTCATTTAGCAGAGAGATGCACCATTCAACTCTCCTATGCAATTGGTATTGCACAACCTTTATCTATTTATCTTAATCTTCATGGAACAGGAAAAGTCGATGAAAAAGTTATTGAAGAAGCCATCCGCAAAATAATGGACCTTTCACCTACCGGCATTCGAAAACATCTTGACCTCAATAAACCTATTTATGCGAAAACAGCTGCCTATGGTCACTTTGGTCGTAAACCAAAACACGATGGCTCGTTTTCATGGGAAAAAACTGATCTCGTGAAAACGCTTCAAACAATGATCCAAATCCCATGATTAAACATAATATACGTAAGAGTGAAGCATTTTTTGGACGCCGACAAGGAAAACAACTTCGAAACAGTCAGCTTACACGTATACAAATGCTTCTCCCCAATTTGAATATTGATTTAAATGTCCCTCCTCCCTTAAACCTTACATCCTTATTTTCAAGCAAAGTAAGAGAAATTCGACTTGAAATCGGTTTTGGTGGAGGTGAACATTTACTTCATGAAATGGAATATTTTCCAAAAACCGGTTTTATCGGCGTCGAGCCCTTTATCAATGGCATGGCAAAAATATTATCGTCTCTTGAACAGCATCAAAACCATCAAAATCGTCTTCGCCTCTATAATGATGATGCTACACGCCTTCTTGATTGGCTCCCTGATAACTCACTTGATGGAATAGACCTCTTCTATCCTGATCCTTGGCCGAAAAAGAAACACTGGAAACGACGCTTCATCAACATAAAAAATCTTAACCGTTTTGCTCGTGTTCTTAAAATAGGGAAATTTTTGCGCTTTGCTAGCGATATAGACAGTTATGTAAACTGGACTTTGTACCATTGTGCACAACATGATCACTTTGAATGGAAAGCAGAAAGCCCTCAAGACTGGAAACTCCCTTATCCACTATGGAGGGGAACCCGCTATGAAGCAAAAGCTTTACGCGAAGGACGAACGCCTGCCTATCTTACCTTTATCAAGAAATAAGTGATCAAACGCTTTTCTCATAAACAACTTGAAAAATTTTGAATTTAAGAGTATCAATAGTTAAATTCTTGGTCTTATGATGAAGAGTGGGCCGTTGGACCCGCTCTTTTTTAATATCATAAAACTGATGAAACCAACTTGGATAAAATGTATGAACGAAGCTGAAAAAATAAGCAATCTTGACGAACCACGCCTGTTTGAAGAAGATGGTATCGAAGCACAGGTTGCTGCTCTTGTCATACCACTACTTAAACCTTTAGGTTTTCGTTTGGTTCGTGTGAAACTTCTTGGTCAAAATGGTTTAACACTTCAAATTATGGTTGAACGTGCCAATGGTTCTATGACCATAGAAGATTGTGAAACTGTTAGTCGAACAGTTTCTCCCCTCCTTGATGTACAAAATGTTATTGAACGCAAATATCATTTAGAAATCTCATCACCTGGAATTGATCGTCCATTGGTAAGAAAATCTGATTTTTTTCATTGGCAAGGGCATCTTGCAAAAATTGAAACCAAAATAACAATTGATGGGCGCCGAAAATTTCGTGGGACACTTACAAATATCACGCAAGATGGATTTATTTTAAACACTGATAAAGCTGCTTATGGAGAAGCCATGTATACCCCTATTTCCTTTTGTGATATCATAAATGCGCATTTAGTGCTTACCGATGAGCTTATTCGCGATGCATTGAAACAAAATAAAGATTTAAGTCAACAATTCATTGCCGAAGAGAACGCTAACGACTCTATACAGACGCTCAATTTCAAAAAATAATATCACTGGGAAATACCCATCGTGTGGCACAAAGAAGGAGAAAATTGATGGCTACAAGCGCTAACAGGCTTGAGATTCTGCAAATTGCAGATGCTGTTGCACGTGAAAAGTCAATCGACCGTGAAATTGTCATTTCTGCGATGGCTGATGCTATTCAAAAAGCAGCACGTTCTCGTTATGGTCAAGAAACCAATATTCGTGCTGAAATCAATTCTAAAACAGGTGAAATTAAATTACAGCGCCTGCTTAAAATCGTTGATGTCGTTGAAGACTATACAACGGAAATTACTTTGTCTGATGCTCTCAAACGTCAAACAGAAGCAAAAATTGGTGATTTTTTTGCTGATCTTTTACCTCCTATGGATTTTGGACGTATCGCAGCACAATCTGCTAAACAGGTTATTGTACAAAAAGTACGCGATGCAGAGCGCGATCAGCAATATGAAGAATTCAAAAATAAAGTTGGTGAAATTATTTCTGGTACAGTTAAGCGTGTGGAATATGGTAACGTCATCGTTGATCTAGGACGCGGTGAAGCTATTGTTCGCCGTGATGAATTAATTCCTCGTGAATCATTCCGCTATGGAGATCGCATTCGTGCTTTTGTCAATGATGTACACCGTGAAACGCGTGGTCCACAAATTTTCCTTTCACGCACACATCCCCAATTTATGGTAAAACTTTTCACTATGGAAGTACCAGAAATTTATGATGGTATTATAGAAATCAAATCTGTTGCTCGTGATCCAGGTTCACGGGCTAAAATCGCCGTTGTTTCACGCGATGGTTCCATTGATCCTGTTGGAGCATGCGTTGGAATGCGAGGAAGTCGTGTACAAGCTGTTGTTGCTGAATTACAAGGCGAAAAAATTGATATTATTCCTTGGTCGCCTGATGCGGCAACATTTGTCGTTAATGCACTGCAACCTGCTGAAGTTTCTAAAATCATCCTTGATGAAGATGCTGAACGGATTGAAGTTATTGTGCCAGATGATCAACTTAGCCTTGCTATTGGACGACGTGGGCAAAATGTTCGCTTGGCTTCGCAACTAACAGGATGGAACATTGATATTTTAACGGAAAAGGAAGAATCTGAAAATCGTCAAAAAGAATTTACTGAACGGAGTAAATTGTTTATGGCAGCCTTAGAGGTTGACGAAATGATCGGACAGGTTATGGCATCAGAGGGTTTTTCTTCTATTGAAGAAATCGCCTATATTGATCTTGAAGAAATCGCTTCTATTGATGGTTTTGACCATGATACCGCCGCTGAAATCCAAAGTCGTGCCCGCGAATATCTTGATCATCAAGAAAAAGAACTTGATGAAAAACGCAAAAAGCTCGGAGTTTCTGACGAGTTGCGAACACTTCCTGGAATGACAAGTGCTATGTTGGTTGCTGTAGGTCAGGATGGTGTAAAAACAATAGAAGACTTTGCTGGCTATGCCGTTGATGATTTAGCTGGTTGGAGAGAACGTAAAGAAGGTCAAACACAGAATTTTTCTGGTATTTTAACCCCTTTTGATATTACACGCGCAGATGCAGAAGCTATGGTTTTAGCCGCACGTGTACAAGCAGGCTGGATAGACCAAGCTGATCTTGTTACAGAAAATCCTGTAGAAGATGAAAATTCTGCAGAAAATGAAAAAACAGATGATTTGGATGTGGATACACTTTAAATGAATGAACGGACTTGCATTGTGACCCGAAAAAATGCTTCAGCACAAACGCTGATCCGTTTTGTTATTGGTCCCAATAACCAAATTGTTCCTGATCTTAAAGCGAATTTACCAGGGCGTGGCGTTTGGATTTCTGCCCATCACGCTGTTATTGAGAAAGCAATCAAACAGAAAGCTTTTCATAGAAATTTTAAAACAGATGTTGAAGTTACACCAAATCTTGTGCATGTTGTTGATACGCTTTTACTAAAAGCCGCTCTTTCAAGCCTTTCCATGGCACGAAAAGCGGGAGCAATTGTTATGGGAGCAACAAAGGTTGACGCTGCTATCCGCTCTGGTAAAGTTATTCTTGTACTTCATGCTAAAGAAACAACAGAAGATGGGAAACGAAAAATTGCACAGGCCATCCATTCAATACAACAACAAACAAATCGGACTATAAAAACCATATCTTTATTTACAAATGATGAAATGCGAGTGGCTTTTGGCTCTAATCCTGTAATGCACGCGGCCTTACTGGACACAAAAGCTGCTGAAGGATTTCTCAAAACGACATGTAGATTGATCAGCTATCGTGACGACAAGCATAGTAAGTCTAGTGAGATGACGGCACAAGCCGTGAAGGAAGTACAATGAGTGAAAATAACAACGACAAAACAACGGTCAAGAAGATACTAACTCTCAAGAGGTCTGTCTTGGAAACGAGCACGGTTAAACAAAATTTTAGTCATGGCCGTACGAAGGCTGTCGTTGTCGAAACCAAACGGCGTAAAATTACGCGACCTGATGAAAAAGCTGAAACCCTACAGCCCATTACAAAGCCGCATGTGGCCCCCCAGCGTTCTAAACCGCGTTTTGAGGAAAAAAAGCCTCAAGAATCTGTGGCCAAAAGCAATCTTTCATCAACTGAAATGGAAGCGAGACTTCGCGCGTTAGAAGAAGCACATATCCAAGAAAGAATAACGCGAGAACAAGCCGAAGAAGAAGCAAGACGCGCTAAAGAGCGTGAAGAAATTTTACAGCAAGAAATTAAAGAAAAAGAAATCCATCTCCAACAAGAAGAAGAAATATCGCCAGTGCAGACTCCACCTGTTCCCCCTCTCATTGAACAGGCAGATATTCCTATTGCCACTAAACAGACAACCGTGGTTGAAAAACGCAAAATAGATGACAATAATGAGGAAGAACGGCATAGTCGACGTGCTAATCCTGCTAAATCAGAAATACGTGTACCCAAAGTTGTCAAAGGAGCTGATGAGCGGAGACGCGGAAAGCTAACTCTGAATAGTGCACTGGATGAAGAAGGAAGCGCACGTGGGCGCTCAATGGCTGCAATGCGGCGTAGACAGGAAAAGTTTAAGCGTGCACAAAATCAAGAACCAAGAGAAAAAATTTCTCGCGAAGTTGTTCTTCCTGAAACGATTACCATTCAAGAGCTCGCACAACGTATGACTGAGCGTTCTGTTGATGTGATTAAATTCTTGATGAAACAAGGACAAATGATGAAACCTGGCGATGTTATTGATGCAGATGTTGCCGAACTCATCGCTGTTGAATTTGGCCATACTGTTAAACGTGTTTTAGAATCTGACGTAGAAGAAGGTATCTTTAATATAACAGATAATCCTCAAAACATGCAGCAGCGCGCCCCTGTTGTAACCATTATGGGCCATGTTGACCACGGAAAAACTTCTCTTTTGGATGCTATTCGTAAAGCAAATGTTGTTTCTGGCGAAGCAGGAGGTATTACGCAGCATATTGGTGCCTATCAAGTAGAACAAAACGGTCAAAAAATTACCTTTATTGATACACCAGGTCATGCTGCATTTACGGCTATGCGTGCACGCGGAGCTCGTGTTACTGATATTGCTGTTCTCGTTGTAGCCGCTGATGATAGTGTTATGCCTCAAACGATTGAATCAATCAATCATGCGAAAGCTGCTGGTGTACCTATCATTGTTGCTATCAACAAAATTGATAAACCAGCTGCGAATGCACAAAAAGTGCGTACAGAACTTCTACAACATGAAGTGTTTGTTGAAACTATGGGTGGTGAAACTTTGGACGTTGAAGTTTCTGCTAAAACTGGTCAAAATCTTGATAAACTTCTCGAAGCTATCCTTCTTCAGGCTGAAATGCTTGATCTGAAAGCAGATCCCCAACGAACTGCAGAGGGCGTTATCATTGAAGCCAAATTGGATCGCGGACGTGGGTCTGTTGCAACAGTTCTTGTTCAAAAAGGTACATTACACCCTTCTGATATTATAGTTGCTGGAAATGAATGGGGTCGTGTGCGTGCTTTGATTGACGACCATGGCCGCCATGTCAAAGAAGCCGTTCCCTCTACACCAATTGAAATTTTAGGCATGCAAGGAACACCACAAGCCGGAGACCGTTTTGCTGTTGTCACACATGAAGCAAAAGCACGTGAAATTTCTGAATATCGACAACGATTAGCACGTGATAAAGCTGTTGCTCGGCAAACTGGTTCGCGTGGTTCTCTTGAGCAAATGATGACAAAATTGCAAACGACTGGTGTTAAGGAATTTTCTCTTATTATAAAAGGGGATGTGCAAGGATCAATCGAAGCAATTGCTTCAGCATTGGAAAAACTTGGAAATGATGAGGTTCGTGCACGTATTGTACATTCTGGTGCTGGAGGAATTACCGAAAGTGATATTTCTCTTGCAGAAGCTTCTAACTCTGCTGTAATTGGCTTTAATGTTCGAGCCAATAAGCAAGCACGTGATTTTGCTAAAACACAAGGAATTGAGATTCGTTATTACAACATCATTTATGATCTTGTTGACGATATCAAGGCTGCCATGTCTGGATTACTCTCACCAGAACAGCGTGAAACTTTCCTTGGTAATGCTGAAATTCTAGAAGTCTTTAACATTACAAAAATTGGAAAAGTTGCAGGATGTCGTGTTACAGAAGGTAAAATAGAACGAGGAGCCGGTGTTCGCCTTATCCGCGATAATATCGTTATTCACGAAGGAAAGCTGAAAACACTCAAACGCTTTAAGGATGAAGTCAATGAAGTGCAAAGTGGTCAAGAATGTGGAATAGCCTTTGAAAATTATGAAGACATGCGTGCAGGAGACATCATTGAGACCTTCCGTATCGAACATATTAATCGCACATTATAAAATAATCCAATAACTTTACTCTGTTGTGAAATGAGAAAAGTTATTAGGTTTTATACACAATATCTCTTTTTCCTTATCTAAATGGTCAAAAAAGAGATCTTGTAGCAAGGATAAAACTTTGATGAAAAATGCAGGTCCATCACAACGGCAACTTAGAGTAGCAGAGCAAGTACGTCATGCAATAGCGCATATATTACAGCGTGATATTTTGCTTGATGATATCTTAAAAGATATTGTTATTTCTGTCTCTGAAGTACGCATGTCACCAGATTTAAAAATTGCTACTTGCTTTGTATCACCTCTCAGCACTCTTAAAAATGCTTCTCATACCGATGTTGTTGATACCCTCAATAAACATAGTCGTTTTCTCCGTGGAGAAATCAGTCATGCGTTGCGACAAATGAAATATATGCCAGAACTGCGTTTCCGAATTGATAATAGTTTTGATAATTTTTCAAAAATTGATGCCCTCCTTCGCTCGCCTGAGGTTGCGCGCGATCTTCACCATAGTGATACAGATGAGGATTAAAGATATGGCGCGGCAACACAAGAAAAAAGGGCGTCCTGTTTCTGGCTGGGTCATATTTGATAAACCAAAAGGAATGAAATCAACAGAAGCTGTCTCACAAATCAAATGGCTCTTCCATGCTCAAAAGGCAGGACATGCGGGTACACTTGATCCTCTTGCTTCTGGTCTCCTTCCCATTGCATTGGGCGAAGCAACCAAAACCGTCCCTTACGTGATGCAAGGCAAAAAAACTTACCGTTTTCATATTGCTTGGGGGCAAGAGCGCTCAACAGATGATTTAGAAGGAGAAATAACGAAAACTTCTCTCATACGTCCAACACAAGAAGAAATACTTGCTCTTCTTCCTCAATATACAGGTGTTATTTTGCAAACACCTCCACAATTTTCAGCAATCAAAATTGCCGGAAATCGTGCCTATGATTTAGCGCGTGAAGGGGAAGTTGTTGAAATTCCGCCCCGTGAAGTGGAAATAGAAACTTTCAAGTTATTAGAAATGCCTACCAAAGAGCATTCTGTCTTTGAAATAACCTGCGGAAAAGGAACTTATGTGCGCTCTTTAGCACGCGATATGGGACGTGATCTCAGTTGCTATGGGCATATTGCTGATTTAAGACGTATTGCCGTCGCACCTTTTGATGAAGAAGATCTCATTACATGGGAGGAACTAAAAGCAGCCATTCCGCCAAATAAAAACACTACAGATGAAAATAATCGTTCTTTTGAAAAAAACTTCACAACACTTGATGAGCTCTTAATTGACACAAGCGCCGCATTGGATTGCCTCCCTCACTATATCCTTAATGAAACTCAAGCACAGAGGATTATAAGAGGCCATTCTATCCTCTTGAATCATCACAAAGTACCTCTTGATGAAGAGGAAGTTTGTGTCCTCTATAAGGAACAACTTCTTGCTATTGGCACTCTCGACAAAGGTCTATTTAAACCAAAGCGGATTTTCACAATTTAATCGATTCTTTTCCCAACCACCTTCTGCGGAAAGATATTTTTCTCTATCAATTAAGAAACATATGGTGCTTTTCATTGTCTATATTTACCGTATTCATATCAAAATTTAAGTCAGTGCTATAAGCTAACACCACCACACACTTTTTCCTCTTAATGTCGCAACAATCCTTGCATTTAAAGGATTCATAAGAGGCTTTTTATTTCTTTTTTAATCGTTTTTTACTCATACTTTAGTCCTCGTTTATAATGTACAAGCAAAGATATGGACTGATTTACTCTAAATAGATTTGAAACGAGAAAAGCTTAAGATTTTCAGAACTATCACTCAACATGAAAAATAACAAATAACCATTATAAATCAATTCATTAAATATTGAAACAGCAATTTTTTTATGATTATGCTAACAAATTGATCGAAATAATATTAATATATTTAATATTTACAAAAACTGTTTTAATCCTAAGGGAGATGATCAGAGGAAACTTTTAAAAGCATCTCATTGGCTTGAGGTATTGTTTGGCGTTCAATCATGCGGTGCACTCTTATACCGTTAGGAGCACAATTTAAATGACGCAGACGCTTATTGACTTCTGCATCTGCTTTTGTACGACGATGATTATGGCGTAAATAATCTACCCATGTTGGCATATGATAAGCCTCTGTCCAATATTCAGGTCTTTCAAGATCTCGTAAAAGGACCCACTGACGCGCACCATCACGTAATCGAATATGGCGTCGACGCGTCATCACTTTGAGAAACTCTTCAAGATCATTTTCATGAATTTTATAATCGATCATTATCATGATCGGTCCACTTCTTGCTTTGAGGTCAAGTAATAATTCCGGCTCTCTAAAATGATCAAGAGGATTTAAATCTATCTGAGGAATTTCTTGAATTCTAAATTTTACCCCCGCAAGAGCACCAAAAATCAAGAATAGAGAACAAACGCTCAAAGCAATTGTTGGAGAATAACCATCAGCCAAAACTCCCCAGATTGCACTTCCAATAGCCATCCCCCCATAAGATGCCGTTTGATAAAGTGCTAAAGAACGTGCAACAACCCAGCGTGGTGTAGAGAGTTGTACAGATGTATTAAACAATGATAATGCCAAAACCCAACATAACCCTGCAGGAAATAAAGCAATATGGCTTATAATCAGTGAACGGCTTATTCCCAATAAAAAGCAAGAAAAGGCAAAACCAATAAATGCACTTGCAATAATTGTTTCTGAACGAAAATGATGCCGTACAACTGCATTAATAATACCTGCTGTCATGGCTCCTAACCCAAAACAACCGAGCAATGTACCATAAAGAAGGGCACTTCCTCCAAGAACTTTATGCGCAACAATTGGCAAAAGTGCTAAAATAGAAATTGCTCCTATACCAAAAAGGAACGCTCGAACCATAATACTCAGGAGATTAGGTGACATCGCAACATAACGCAAACCATCTGAGACAGCTCCTAACAGCCTTTCTCGTGGTAATGAGTTGTTTTCATAATTCGACTTCCAGAAAAACAACGCACCAATAAGAGGAATATAGCTTATAGCATTAAACAAAAAAGCAGCAGATGCCCCCAAAGTTGCAATGATGGCACCACCAATAGCAGGACCAACACTCCGCATCAAATTAAAGCCTACACTATTCAAACTAACAGCAGCAGGAATATTTTCCCTGCTCACAATATCTCCTATCGTTGCTTGCCAAGAAGGATTATAAAAAGCTGTGCCACATCCAATCAAAAACGTAAAACATAACAAAAGCCAAGGTGTTAGAAATCCCATATAGGCTAAAACAGATAAACTCATGGATATGACCATCATCATAATCTGCGCACACAACATAATTTGACGCCGATTAAAATTATCCGCTAATGCCCCTGCCATCAAAGAAAACATAACAAGTGGTAATGTTGTGGCACTTTGAACAAGCCCAACCATGGAATGCGAAGAACTAATCAACGCCATTAACCACCCTGCTCCAACAGCCTGTATCAGCCCCCCTAAATTAGAAATAAGAGTAGATGACCATAGATTTCGAAATACCGAATTACGAAAAAGTTTTAATGTTGAAATGCTCTGCATCTTTTTCCTCCAAATCGGTATTTATCATCTTTGTTATCACACACACGCTCATAATCTTTGTATCAAAAGGATGCATAATTCTTTAAAAAACTTCTCATAAAACTCTATTTAAATCAATATTTCAAAACAAAAGCTTTTATTTAAAGAAAGACTTCAAAATGCTGTAAAGGACTAGTATTTTAACCTTCTTTCCTATATAAGGACGAAAATAGGTAAGAGTCTTTGACTCTTCTTGTTTCCTCACAGACCCTTGCTGAACGACATCTCGGCTATGGGTGACTTTATGTTTCTTCGTTTTTGGAAAGGATAATACGATGTCGATTACAGCTGAACGTAAACAAGCTCTTGTCGCAGAATACGCAAATAAAGTTGGTGATACAGGATCACCAGAAGTACAGATTGCTGTACTTTCTGAACGTATTTCTAATTTAACAAACCACTTTAAATCTCACAAAAAGGATAATCATTCTCGTCGTGGTCTTTTGAAGATGGTGTCTCAACGTCGGCGTCTTCTTGATTATCTTAAAGGAGTTGACCAAAATCGTTATCAGACACTTATCAAAAAGTTAGGTTTGCGTCGCTAAAAGAAAAATGGTGGTGGCGTTTAAAAAAAAACCACCCATTTTTTCAACGTGTTGCTTTTAATTAAAAAATTTAAAAACTGACAAGTTATTATGGGATAGGACTGCTCATCATTTCGCATTTAAGGCAGTTTACTTCTCTATTCTCGTAACAAAGATAAAAAGTATGTTGTCCACCCCAGAGCTTGGAAATATGCTACGCAAAACCAGAATGTGAGCAATCAAAGATTTAAACACTGGTCATTAAGGATAAAAAATGTTCAAAACGCACAAGATAGAAATTGAATGGGCTGGGCGTCCTCTCACCCTTGAAACAGGGAAAATAGCACGTCAAGCTGATGGTGCAGTGATTGCTACCTATGGAGAAACTATTGTCTTAGCAACCGTTGTATCAGCCAAAAGTCCAAAACCAGACCAGGACTTTTTTCCACTCACCGTTAATTATCAAGAAAAATCCTATGCTGTTGGTCGAATACCTGGGGGCTATTTAAAACGTGAAAGTCGACCAAGTGAAAATGAAACTTTGGTTTCACGTTTGATTGATCGCCCAATTCGTCCCCTTTTCGTTGAGGGATATAAAAATGATACGCAATTGATTGTTTCCGTTATACAGCATGATCTCGAAAATAATCCCGATATCCTTGCGATGATTGCATCTTCTGCCGCATTGACCCTGTCAGGTGTTCCTTTCATGGGGCCTATAGCCGGTGCCCGCGTTGGCTATTGTAATGGACAATATATTCTTAATCCTCATATTGATGAAATGCCTGAATCAAAACTTGATCTTGTTGTTGCTGGAACAGAAAGTGCTGTTTTGATGGTTGAATCAGAAGCACAAGAATTATCGGAAGATATCATGTTGGGAGCAGTGATGTTTGGTCACAAAGGCCTTCAACCTGTCCTTGATGCCATTATAAAGCTTGCTGAAGTTGCTGCAAAAGATCCTCGTGATTTTGTTCCTGAAAATCTTTCTGAACTTGAAAAAGCGGTGCAGAAAATAGCAGAACAGGATATACGAAAGGCTTACACAATTACTGATAAGCAAGAACGTTATGCTGCAATTGATGCACTAAAGACAGAAATCCTCAATAAATTTATGCCAGAAACAGAAAAAGACTGTCAATTTAGTGCAGATCAAATTGCAACCGTATTTAAACAGTTGCAAGCAAAAATTGTTCGCGGGAATATTCTTGATACCCAAAAGCGGATTGATGGACGCAATCTTTCTACCGTGCGCCCTATCCAATCAGAAGTAAGTATTTTACCCCGCACACATGGATCAGCACTCTTTACCCGCGGAGAAACACAAGCTATTGTCGTTGCAACACTAGGAACTGGTGAAGATGAACAATATGTTGATTCCTTAACGGGAATGTATAAGGAAACATTCCTTCTCCATTACAATTTTCCACCATTTTCAGTGGGTGAAACGGGACGCCTTGGTTCTCCTGGTCGTCGTGAAATTGGACATGGCAAATTGGCATGGCGAGCAATTCACCCCATGTTGCCAACGAAAGAATCTTTCCCTTATACTATTCGTGCTGTCTCAGAAATCACTGAATCCAATGGATCTTCTTCTATGGCAACGGTTTGTGGGACCTCACTTGCTCTCATGGATGCCGGCGTTCCTCTAGCACGCCCTGTTGCTGGTATTGCCATGGGCTTGATTAAAGAAGGAGAACGCTTTGCTGTTCTGTCTGATATTTTAGGGGATGAAGATCATCTTGGAGATATGGATTTCAAAGTCGCAGGAACAGAAAATGGTATTACTGCCTTGCAAATGGATATCAAAATTGATGGTATTACCGAAGAAATTATGAAAATCGCGCTTGAACAAGCCAAAGGTGGACGAATCCATATCCTCAATGAGATGGCGAAAGCTTTAACCAGTGCACGTGCTGAGCTGAGTGAATTTTCTCCACGAATCGAAGTTATGAATATTTCTGTCGATAAAATCCGTGATGTTATCGGCTCTGGTGGTAAAGTTATTCGGGAAATCGTGGAACAAACTGGAGCAAAAATTAATATTGAAGATGATGGTACCATTAAAATTGCTTCTGCTGATGCTAAAACCATTGAAGCAGCAAAACGCTGGATCCATTCTATTGTCGATGAGCCTGAAGTTGGTGCTGTCTACCAAGGAACAGTTGTAAAAACTGCAGAATTTGGTGCATTTATAAACTTCTTTGGTTCTCGTGATGGACTCGTTCATATCTCTCAGCTTGCATCAGAACGCGTCACCAAAACAACCGATATTGTGAAGGAAGGTGACAAAGTTTGGGTTAAATTAATGGGCTTTGATGAGCGTGGAAAAGTTCGGTTATCAATGAAGGTTGTTGATCAAAAAACCGGAAAGGAAATCACCGGTGATAAAGCGATGAATGAAGAAAAGTGCGTGGATGAAAAAAAACAACCTGAAAATAAGCGCCGCCGTAAGAAAAAAGAAGAGTAAGTTTTTCCTCTTATCGTATCATGAAATGCCATCCCAACATTGGAGTGGCATTTTTCTTTGAAAGAGTCATATGTGTTATTATTTTTGCCTTTTGAAAATCATGAACTCCCATATCCTGATCCAAACCAATGTTGGTTAAGTTTCGGTTTAACAGAAATCCCAGCTCCAGAATGGGCACAGAATTTAAAAGTTATTACGCCTTGGCGACCAGATTTTTTAAAATTTGTCGATACTCAATTTCACTGCTCTCCCCAAATAGATAAAACCTTCAGCTATGATGGTGCATTTTTACATTTGAGCAAATATCGTGGTTTTAACCAAAATTGTTTTCTTGATTTATTAGAATGCGTTAAACCCAATGGATGGATTGTAATCAGTGGGAATAAAACTGCTGGTGCTGCTTCAATGATGAAGTGGGTCAAAACAATTGTTCCCATCACCAACAAATTGTCTAAAAATCATGGTCTTGTATTTTGGTTGCAAGTTCCTCAACAAATTGAGAGACATAACATTGCACAATTGCGCTCACCACCGCTCACTTTTGGTAAATTTCAAACCACTTCTGGTATGTTCTCACACGGACGTATTGATCCGGGATCCGCTGCACTTGCTTCTTATATGCCCAAAGTTATTTCTGGAAAAATGGCTGATTTTGGTGCTGGATGGGGCTATCTTTCTCACGTTGCGCTTGAAAGAAGTGAAAAACTCACCGCTCTCGACCTTTATGAAGCAGACTACAACGCTTTGAGAGCAGCAAAACAGCACCTTAAATCCAGAACAGCTCCTTTTTCAATTCATTTTTATTGGCACGACCTTGTGCATGAACCTATCACAAATCTGTATGACACAATCATTTCAAACCCACCGTTTCACACGCAACAAACGACAGATATTTCATTAGGAAAAAATTTTATTATAAATGCTGCAAAGTGCCTAAAACCAGGCGGCAGTCTGCTTTTTGTTGCAAACCGCCACCTGCCTTATGAAACATTATTAAAAAATATTTTCCGCACAGTGTTGATACATGAACAAGCCCATGGTTTCAAAATTATCGAAGCGCGCAGATAAAGAAAACAAGCGATAACTCTAAAGAATAAAACGTGAAAGATCGATATCAGCAGCAAGTTCGCCAATAGATTTTCTCACATAAGCGGCATCAATTGTAAAGGATGTTCCAGCTTTATCAGGTGCCGTGAAAGAAATTTCATCCAAAACGCGCTCCATCACTGTTTGCAAACGACGTGCCCCTATATTTTCAATCCTTGCATTTAAATCTACAGCAATATCTGCTAAAGCATCAATTGCATCATCGGTAATTTCTAAATGAACCTCTTCTGTTGCCATAAGAGCAATATATTGTTTAATCAAACTAGCTTCTGGTTCCGTTAGAATGCGCCGTAAATCTTCTCTTGTTAAAGGGTTTAGCTCCACACGGATGGGCAAACGTCCTTGAAGTTCCGGTAATAAATCAGATGGCTTAGAAACATGAAATGCACCTGAGGCAATAAAAAGAATATGATCTGTTTTGATTTGCCCATATTTTGTAGCAATTGTTGTTCCTTCAACCAAAGGCAAAAGATCCCGTTGAACGCCCTCACGCGAAACCGCAACACTTGCTCCACCATCCCTAGTTGCAATTTTATCAATCTCGTCAATAAAAACAATCCCGTCATTTTCAGCAACACGAAGCGCTTCTTGAATAATTTGATCCTGATCAAGGAGTTTTTCAGATTCATCATCAATGAGCGGCTTAAAAGCATCCCTTACTGTCGTCTTATGAACTTTTGTACGACTGCCCATTTTACCCAAAATATCTGATAAATTCATAATACCCATTTGTGCCCCAGGCATACCAGGAATATCAAAGGTTGAAGCACTATTGCTATTATTATCGGCTACTTCAATTTCAATCTCTTTCTCATCCAATTCACCTCCACGCAATTTTTTGCGAAAACTATCACGGGTAGCGGGACTGGCTGTTTTACCAACAAGGGCATCTAAAACGCGCTCTTCAGCATTCACGTGAGCCTTTTCTTTTATTTCATCCCGTTTCTTTTCACGCACAAGAGAAATGGCAATTTCAACAAGATCTCGAATAATTTGCTCAACATCACGTCCCACATAACCAACTTCAGTAAATTTAGTCGCTTCTACTTTAACGAAGGGTGCTCCAGAAAGTTTTGCTAATCGACGTGCAATACCAGTTTTACCAACTCCTGTTGGCCCTATCATTAAAATATTTTTTGGCATAACTTCTTCACGCATCGGCGCATCAAGCTGTTGCCTACGCCACCGATTGCGCAGTGCAATAGCTACAGAGCGTTTGGCATCATTTTGGCCAATAATAAAACGATCAAGTTCAGAAACAGTTTCACGAGGGGAAAATACAACACACATTTAAATAGCTTTCTCTAAAGAAGATAATTCTGCATCCAATGTTTCAATCGTAAAATGATCATTGGTGTAAACACAAATTTTAGCGGCAATAGCCATAGCTTTACGAGCAATAGTTTCTGCATCCAAATCCAAATCCATGAGTGCACGCGCTGCTGAAAGAGCAAAATTTCCTCCAGAGCCAATTGCCATAACCCCATCTTCTGGTTCTAAGACATCACCAAGCCCTGTTAGAGCCAAAGTTACTTTCTTATCAGCCACGAGCATCATTGCTTCGAGACGACGCAAATAGCGATCTGTTCTCCAATCTTTTGCAAGTTCCACACAAGCACGCATAAGCTGATCAGGATATTGCTCAAGCTTTGTTTCCAATCTCTCCAGTAATGTAAAAGCATCTGCCGTAGCACCAGCAAAACCAGCAATAACCACTCCGTTCTTTCCAAGACGACGCACTTTACGTGCATTACCTTTCATAATTGTCTGTCCAAGAGAGACCTGACCATCCCCGGACATCACGACTTTTCCACCTTTTCGTACCGTAATAATTGTTGTACCATACATTATGTCTGGCTTATGTTCTGTCATAAGGAAACTCCTTAATATTAACTTTACTTTTTAATATTGATTTCTTTTCATACAATGTAAAACTCAATTACTATTGTCCTATTTAAGAACATATACAGCAAAACACAATGATTCAGCATAACTCAATTTGTTGAAAATGGAAAAATGATATCATTGTTGTCAATGTAAATTACTGCTAAATAGCTTTATATAAACAGTTTGTGCTTTTTAGAGGAAAATTATGAAAAAAATAGCCATAGGGACCTTAGGTGGAACAATTGCAATGACTGCTGATAGTTTTGGTCACATGCAACCGACTTTAACTTCAGATAACCTCATAAAAAGTGTTCCTGATTTAAATAACGTTGCTGATATTAATGCACAAACATTAATGCAAATACCAAGTGGATCTTTATCGTTTCAAATGCTTTTTGAAATAATTAAGTGGGCAAAACAACAAATAAACGCTGGTGCAGAAGGTATTGTTTTAACACAAGGGACTGATACTCTGGAAGAAACAGCTTTTTTTCTTTCTCTTTATTGGAAAGAAGCCGAACCACTCATCATAACCGGTGCTATGCGCATGCCTCATGAAGCAGGCGCCGATGGCCCCGCCAACATTTTAGCAGCCACTCGTGTCGCAGCAGCCACACAAAGTCGTAACAGGGGCGTTCTTGTTGTCATAAATGATACAATTCATTCACCTTATTGGCTCTATAAAAGTCATACCGTCAAAGTCGAAACATTTCAATCAGGTCTTGCAGGTATTTTAGGAACTATTTTAGAGGGAAAACTTATTTATTTCAATGATCGAAAATTTTTCCCAAAAACGTTTGATCTTCCCCAAAACCATGATCATCAAATTGCACTCCTCTATTCCTCTTTATCATCTGATGCACAATTAATGAAACTATGCCTTGAAAGTGGGTATTATGCTGGAGTTGTTATTGCTGGTTTTGGTGCAGGACACTGTAGTTTTCAAGAAGCAGACCTTGTACAACAATATGCACAAAAAATACCAATCATTATTGCTAGTCGTTGTTGTAATGGCTCAACAACTCGTATAACTTATGGCTATAAAGGCTCCGAAATCGATATGATTGCTTCTGGTGCTCTCATGTCTGGTTATTTATCAGCCGTAAAAGCGCGCCTACTTTTATGGGCTTTTTGGGCACAAGGGTACTCATTAGCACAAATCCGTGCAAACTGGAATGACTGGACTATAAGTTAATGAAAAATGATCTATTATCTTAAAAGAAGAGAGCATGCAAAACAAAATTTACTTGAAAATAAAGCCGCTCATCTGTCTGCTCTTAATCAATTGCTGCTGCAAAAAATTCTCGACCAATACAAATGATTGATACGACTATACAAAAAATTAATCAGAAAGATAATCTGGTCAAATCCGTTTCTGACCGATATTCACCCTATCGCGTTTTTACTGCACAAGAATGGTCAGAGTTTCGTGCAGACACACCTCTTACTTTGACTTTTGATGAAATTAAGCGTTTACGCTCTATTGATGATCCTATTGATCTTAAAGAAGTCCAACGCATTTATCTTTCTTTATCGCGTCTATTATCATGCCATGTTGAAGCAGTACAGGAACTTTTTCACAAACGTCAGCAGTTTCTCCATCAAGAAGAGAGTAGAAAAACGCCCTTTATTATTGGAATTGCTGGTTCTGTAGCTGTAGGAAAATCAACCACGGCTCGCATTCTTCAAGAACTGTTGAAAAGATGGACATCTAGCCTTAAAGTTGATCTGATAACGACGGATGGTTTTCTCTATCCTAACGCAATCTTACAGCAAAAAAATCGAATGAATCGCAAAGGATTTCCTGATTCCTATGACATTAAAAAGTTGCTGTGCTTTCTTTCGGCGATAAAAGCAGGTATCGGAAATGTCCGTGCCCCGCTTTACTCACATATGATCTATGATGTTCTAGAAAATCAGACTATTACCATTGATCGTCCTGATATTTTAATTGTTGAAGGTATTAATGTATTACAGGTCAGTGATCTTCCTAAAGATGGGAAAGTTATTCCTTTCGTATCAGATTTTTTTGATTTTTCAATCTATGTCGATGCCGAAACAGAAGTCATTCGTCACTGGTATTTAGAGCGCTTTAAACGTTTGCGTAAAACAGCTTTTCAAAATCCTGAATCCTATTTTCATCGTTATGCCCACCTCAATGAAAAAGAAGCTTCAAAAATCGCTGAGGATCTTTGGCAAACGATTAATTTAAAAAATTTACAGGAAAATATATTGCCAACACGACCACGGTCCAATCTCATTCTACGAAAGGGAAAAAATCATTTGGTCGAATATGTCGCACTTAGACGACTATAAGGATCTCATAACTATGCAGCACCACCACATTCATTTTACCTCAACGCGTATCGATAACAGTTGCCCTATCATCTTGGTAAACCAAAGAACTCTTGCCAACTTATCACTTGATGCGTCAACAACAGCATGGATAAAAGTTAATGACTTTACTGGTAAAGCAGGACAAATACTCTTTATTCCTCACGAAACGGGACATTTAAAAAAAGTTTTATTTGGAATTGGCAATGGTAACGATCCTTTTATCACAGGACTGCTTGCTCAAAAGCTTCCTGCTGGTCAATGGCATCTAAAAGGTACAACCTCTGATGAAATAAATACCTATCTTGGATTGGCATTTGGTAGCTATCAATTTAATCGCTATCGTCAAAATTCTTCTTTCAAATCATTATCTATCCATGTCAATGAGGCGATTGATCTTAATGAGCTCCAACGAATTTATGAAGCTGTCTTTTTCGTCCGTGATCTCATTAATATTCCAGCCAATGATATGAACCCTGATACTCTCGAAAAAGAAGCTCGAAAACTAGGAAAAACCTACGGTGCTCATATCAAAAGTATTTGTGGAGACGATCTCTTAATCCATAACTTTCCGATGATTCATGCTGTAGGACGAGCAGGCAGCACTGCACCACGACTGATTGAGTTACTCTGGGGGCAAGAACATCATCCTAAAATAACGTTGGTGGGCAAAGGCGTAACTTTTGATACTGGAGGTCTTGATATTAAATCAGCCAATAACATGTTGCTTATGAAAAAAGATATGGGGGGTGGAGCAAACGTTTTGGGATTGGCTAAACTTATCATGGATGCAAAATTGCCTTTCCGTTTACGCGTTTTGATTCCAGCTGTAGAAAATGCAATTTCTGGGAATGCTTACCGACCAGGTGATATTCTCAAAAGTCGTAAAGGTTTAAGTGTTGAAGTAGGTAATACAGATGCTGAAGGGCGAATTGTCCTTGCCGATGCACTCGCCTATGGTGATGAAGAAAGTCCACAATTCATGCTTTGTATGGCTACTTTAACAGGGGCAGCGCGTATAGCATTAGGACCAGATCTTCCCGCATTTTATTGTAATGATTCAATATGGGCACAACAAATTTCTGAATCTGCTCACGCTGTCTTTGATCCTCTTTGGCAAATGCCCCTTTGGAAACCTTATCAAGAGATGTTATCATCACCAATTGCTGATCTTAACAATGTAACTGGAAATAGCTTTGCTGGTTCTATAACGGCTGCTTTATTTCTTAATTCTTTTGTTGAAAAAGCTGAACATTTTGCGCATTTTGACCTTTATGGATGGGTTCCAAAAGAAAAACCAGGATACCCTATTGGTGGATCAGCACAAACTATTCGTGCCCTTTATAATATTTTTAAAAATGAATTTTGACACAAATATCCACAAAAATGGACAATTTTGCAGCTTAAAGAATAATTGGTCTTACACTGTGTTCTTAGTTTTGTTTGAGGATAAAAACCTTACCAATACAGTTTTCATGAGTTTGTTTAAAGGTAAGGAGTAACAAAATGGACAGCAAAAAGATGATCTCTAAAGACCCAAGACTTCATGCATTCAGAGATGATCTAGCAGATCAACGTCTTGAAACAGAAATTACAGCTCAGCGCTTTGTTCAAGGTGAAAAAAGACGTGTTAATACAGCGGTCGCTGAACTTTTTAAAGAAAATAGTAAAAAAAGTGAAAGACAAACAGAATGCTTATTGGGAGAAGAACTTCTCATTTTTGAACAAGGGGAAACATTGTCGTGGGGACAATCACTCAAAGATGGTTATGTCGGTTATATTGATACAAAAGTTCTTTGTACATCAACCATAAAACAAACCCATGTTGTTTCAGTACCACGCACATTTAAATATTTACACGCTGACTTACGTGGACCAATAGTATCCCCATTATCTATGGGAAGCAAAGTCAGTGTTGTTGATGAAATTGAAGTCCGTGACACAATGTATTCTATTCTTGAAAATAGAACAGCAATCATTACGAGCCATCTCAGCCCCATTGGACGCGTATATGAAGATTATGTCACAGTTGCAGAAACCTTTATCCGTACACCTTATCTTTGGGGTGGTGTCAGCGGTTTTGGAATTGATTGTTCGGGACTCATTCAGCTCTCTATGATGATGACTGATCAAATAGTTTTACGTGACACCGATATGCAGCAAAAAACTATAGGCAGTCCTCTTACAGATACTGATAAACTTCAACGAGGTGATTTAATTTTTTGGAAAGATCATGTTGCTATTATGGTCGATCACGCAAATATTATTCACGCAAATGGTTTTTCTATGGACGTTATGATTGAGCCATTGGAAAAAACAATTACGCGTATCGCTAAAAAAAATCAATATCCCATCGCAAAACGCCGTCCAATTCAAGAAACTTAATACATGCCTCCTATAAAAAGTTAATTGAATGTTTTTATTATACAATAGATTGATTTATAAGGATAACTATCCATCATTCGCTCTGCATCAAGCATTCTAAATATCGTAAAATTCTCTTATTTCAAATCTGTTTTTATGTTGAATCAATCAAAATCGCTTGCTTGTTCATCACAAGCGAAATTGATGTATAAGTAAAAATGATTACGAAAAGAAAAAATATCCCTTCTGAATGCTCTCAAATGCCAAGAGCTATCATAACTAACATTGGAACCAGCTTACTCCTTCATAAGCGTAAAGATAGTGGCGCTCAATAGATTTTATCTTATAAGGCTTTACCATTATACCATTCACGAGTGCCAGCACGAAATGGGCTTTGGAATATTGCGAGATGTCTCTTTTAAACAACCCCGTAAATATGCAACACAATGGCGTTCTATATTACGTAAGGGATATGCCCCTCTTAATCAAAAGCAACATTTTTTGAAATTTTTCCTATTATCGATATCTTATGAAATAAATACTCCTAATATCTCTCGATGCATCCAAGACAATCTCTCAATAATAATCGCGAAAAGTATAAATCCATTATCTACCACCATTTTTATGCTTATGAAGCGCGCAAAGGCATCATTATACACTTTTTGCCAATTCTCAATGTTGCGATAACCCTTGGCTATTGAAGAGTGTTCTTTCAGCACGTATTTTATTTATTTCTGTCTTAAATAATTTTATCCATATGACCCGCCCCACTTGGAACGTGCAAAAGAATGATTTTGATTAATTTAACATAAAACAGATTTGAAATGAAAAAATTTTTTATGACCCTGGACTTCCCCATTCAACATAAAAAAAATTATAAATTATTATTATAACTCAATATATTGATTTATATTTAAACAATATTTCCTTCTTATGACACATTAAAGAAGGTGATTTTTCAATACCTGAACCAATGGTTTATCAGCATCAGGCATAGGGTATTTATCAAGATCATTAATAAAAACCCATTCTAAATTTTGCCCTTCTCGTCCTTGCGCAACGCCCTCATAATGGTCACAAAGATACAATGGCATTAAGAGATGAAATGTTTTATAGCTATGACTTGCAAATGTTAAAGGGTGTAAATTATTTGGTTGAACATAAATACCAAGCTCTTCCTCTAGTTCACGAATCAATGATGCTTCCAGAGTTTCACCTTGCTCAACCTTGCCACCAGGAAACTCCCATAAACCAGCCAGCGATTTTCCTTCAGGACGCTGTGTAAGCAAAACACGATTATTCTGATCTAACAGTGCGCATGCAACAACAAGAAGAATGGAACTTTTCATACACATATCACTCCCCAATAGGGAACATAAAGATAACTGACTTTTCTATCATATCCCCTCTGCTCCTAAAAGAGCTCACATACCCCATTTGCTCTGAAAAATAATAAACTGTTAAATATAAAGTGCATCCATTAACTTCTGTAATCGCTATTGATCATAACGTACTCTTTTGTTAAATCGCAAGACCAAACCGTCGCCGTGCTCTTACCCAAACCGATATCAACACGAATCGTGATGTGCTTACCTTGCATATAAGTACCTATTGTTTCTTCACAATACTCAGGATCTCGTACGCCATTCACGGCCACACGATGCTCACCAAACCAAATCGTCAATAGATCACGATCGACTTCAACACCGGCCTTCCCAACTGCCATAACGACCCGCCCCCAATTCGCATCTTCACCGGCAATAGCCGTTTTTACGAGCGGTGAATTTGCAATTGATAAAGCAATAGTTTTAGCTGCATTATTTGTTGTAGCACCCACCACATTAACCTCAATTAAATGACGAGCACCTTCACCATCACAAACAACTTGTAGTGCAAGTTCATGCAGAAGTGCACTCAATTGTTTCACAAAAACCCCATAGCGCGGATCAGATTTACTTGTAAGACATGGAAAATGTTCTTTCCCTGTCGCAAACAACATAAGCGTATCTGAAGTTGAGGTATCGCTATCAACAGTAATTGAATTGAAAGAACCCTCAACTGCCTCTGATAACATGGATTGGAGTACATCCGAAGAAATGGTAGCATCACTAACCACAAATGACAGCATTGTCGCCATATCGGGTGCAATCATACCAGCACCTTTTGCAATTCCATTAATGGTAACACGCTCTCCCCCACAGTCAAAAGTGCGCGTCGCAAGTTTTGGAAATGTGTCCGTTGTCATTATGGCTTTTGCAGCTTCCAACCAATTTCCCTCTTCTGCTGTCTCTGTCATACTTGGTAAAAGATTGACAATACCCGATGCATCCATTGGCTCACCAATAACACCCGTAGAAGCTATAAAAATTTCATCTTCTCTAACCTTTAAAGCGTTCGCTGCTGCACAAATAATTGCATCGGTTGTGTGCTTTCCTTTGCTTCCTGTAAAAGCATTTGCATTTCCAGAATTCACAACAACACCCCTCGCAACCCCATGAGGAAGCGATGCACGACAATGCTCTACAGGGGCAGATGGACATTTTGAACGAGTAAAAACACCGGCCACACTCACTGGCTTATCAAATATGATGAAAAGAAGATCTGTACGATCTTTATATTTAATCCCAGCTTCAGCTGTTGCTATCCGTACACCAGATAATGGAGAAAGCTCCTGGATCTTTTGAGGCGACAAAGGAGAAATTTTCAAAACCACAATATGCTTTCTATAAAAACAAATGAAACGATTGCAGATCAATAACCTCTCATAGAAAACTGCTAGGCTTTTTGAACAAAACTAACCTAGCAAATTATCTATTAAAGAGGCTATCCACCTATTTTTCCTAGCTATTCCGTATCTTCTTCATCAGATGTTTCATCGGGAAGTAGCGTCCCATTTTGATGAAGCGATTCCATGATTTTTGTAACATTAGGATCAGGGTATTTCACATCTATCTTGCTACGTAAATCAACAATTAGTTCTTGATAGCGCTTTTTTATCAGCTGTGTCCGCAACATCTCTTTAACATCATCAAATGCAGGCGGTTGTTTTACACGACGATCTTCTAATTTAATAATATGCCAACCAAAAGGACTTTCAACGGGTTGTTTAGTGTATTCGCCAACTTTCAAACCAAATGCAGCATCTTCAAAAGGCTTGACCATTTGACCATGGCTAAAATAACCAAGATCACCCCCAACGGCAGCAGAACCATCTGTTGAACTTTTCTTTGCAATCTCTTCAAAATTTTTGCCTTTATTTAAATGCTTAATGATAGCTTCTGCTTCTTTTCTCGTTTTGACCAAAATATGACGCGCTTTAACCTCATCCTCTTTAGGTAAAGCAGCAACTTCTTGCTTATAAAGAGCTTCCAAATCAGTATCCGATATTTTGTCAACAATCGCCTGTTTAAAATAAAGCTGTTGAAGAACATTGTCACGCATGACTGCCATACGTTTATCGTAAGCTTCTGTCTTATCAAGACCTTTGCTTCTTGCTGCTTTTGCAAGTGCCTGCATATCTAAATAAGCTTTTAGAACCATCATACGACGTTGTTCATCAGGAAAACGTGCTAAATTAGGATTTATTTCAAGTGCTAAATCATCCAATTGGCCTGCTGTAATATTTTTCCCATCAATAACCGCCATAACATGAGAAGGAGAAACGGCTTTTTCAGAAGCTTTCTCCAAAGTCTTTAAATCATTCGACGATGAATTCAAACCTTCTTGGGCTCTCACCCCTAAACTTGTACTTGCCAATAAAGTTGATGCTAAAAAAAGCGCGATAAAGTTAAATTTCATAAATATACTCCTTAAAAATGAAGGCAGGTTCAAGATTCCAATTTTCTTTAACATAACACTTTAATCTTTAAACATAGAGAAATAAATTAGTAATTTATTTTAAAAAAGTATAAAATTATCCTTTTATCTCAGTTTCTCCAATCCTATCTAATGCAGATGAAAAGCATGATAATAGAGAAAAATGACATATTGTATCTTAAATTACTTTGTATTGTATCAGTTAAATAGCATACTTAAAGTTGACATAAAGCGCTTAGCCTCTTATCTCTACTTTACAATTAGAGTGAAAAATTGCACACCAGCAAGTATAATGGTACCATCTGCATTTCATGATGTCTCCAATGATATCAGACAACCTGAAGGAAATGTAGAGTATGGGGAGAGCATATGAATTACCCAACAAGAGTGACAACAATTAAAAGAAAGGGCCAGAGATGGTCAGTTTAGGTGTTTTTGCCCGTAAGTTTTTTGGTTCAGCTCATGAGCGACATCTCAAAGCACTCCGCCAAAAAGTTGCACAAATTAATGCTTTGGAAGAACAATTCGTAAAATTAAGTGATGAGCAGCTTTGCCAAAAAACAGATGCCTTTCGTAAACGTCTTAGTGAAGGTGAAAGTGTTGATTTGCTCTTACCAGAAGCTTTCGCGACTGTTCGTGAAGCCGCAAAACGTGTTTATGACATGCGTCCTTTTGACGTGCAACTTATTGGTGGAATGGTCCTTCACGACTGTGGCATAGCTGAAATGCGTACTGGTGAAGGTAAAACATTAATGGCAACTCTACCAATTTATCTCAATGCATTGGAAGGTAAAGGCGTTCATGTTGTGACAGTAAACGATTATCTCGCCAGTCGTGATGCTGAAACAATGGGGAAAATTTTTAGTTTTCTAGGGCTTACAACAGGCGTGATTCTTCATGATCTTGATAGTGATGCCCGCCGAGAGGCCTATGCATGCGACATCACCTATGCCACAAATAATGAACTAGGTTTTGATTATTTGCGTGATAATATGGCCTTCGATCATAGTCAAATGGTCCAACGTGGACATCATTACGCAATTGTTGATGAAGTTGATTCGATTCTTATTGATGAAGCCCGTACCCCCCTTATTATTTCTGGTCCTCTAGAAGATCGTACTGACTTCTATAACCTTATTGATACATTTATTCCTGCCTTAACTCCAGAAGACTATGAAATAGACGAAAAACAAAAAACAACGACCTTTACCGAAGTTGGTACTGAAAAAATTGAAAAAATGCTCGAACAAGCTGGGCATCTTAAAGGTGAGAGTCTTTATGACATAGAAAATGTCGCTATCGTTCATCATGTCAATAATGCTCTAAAAGCTCATAAACTGTTTGCTCGCGATAAAGATTATATTGTTCGCAATGATGAAATCGTTATTATTGACGAATTTACAGGGCGAATGATGCCTGGGCGGCGTTATTCTGAAGGACTTCATCAAGCGTTAGAAGCTAAAGAGCATGTTTCTATTCAACCAGAAAACCAGACACTTGCTTCCATCACTTTCCAAAATTACTTCCGTATGTATAGAAAATTATCTGGCATGACTGGAACTGCAACAACAGAAGCCGAAGAATTCAGAAATATTTATGGTCTTGACGTTGTCGAAGTCCCTACCAATTTGCCAATACAACGTATTGATGAAGATGATGAGATTTATCGAACAGCAGAAGAGAAATATCGGGCAATTGTGCGTGATATCCGTCAAGCACACGAAAAAGAACAACCTATTCTTGTTGGAACAACCTCTATTGAAAAATCAGAACAATTGGCAGAGCGTTTGCGAAAAGAAGGCATTACCGATTTTAGAGTCTTAAATGCTCGCTATCACGAACAAGAAGCATATATCATTGCGCAAGCAGGAGTTCCTAGAGCTCTCACCATTGCAACCAACATGGCAGGACGCGGTACGGATATACAGCTTGGTGGTAATGTTGAAATGCGCATCCGACAAGAGTTACAGGATATCCCCGAAGGTCCAGAGCGGACAGCTAAAATTGAAGAAATAAAAAAAGATGTTCAGAAGCTTAAAGAAAAAGCTTTAGCGGCTGGAGGGCTTTACGTTATCGCTACTGAACGTCATGAAAGCCGTCGTATTGATAACCAGCTTCGTGGACGTTCTGGTCGCCAAGGCGATCCTGGTCGCTCAAAATTCTTTCTCTCTCTTCAAGATGATCTTATGCGTATCTTTGGCTCTAACCGTATGGATGGTATGCTGCAAAAACTTGGATTGAAAGAAAATGAAGCTATTATCCATCCATGGATTAATAAAGCCCTTGAAAAAGCGCAAAAAAAGGTCGAAGCACGAAACTTTGAAATTCGTAAAAATCTGCTAAAATATGATGATGTCATGAATGATCAACGCAAGGTTATTTTTGAACAGCGTATGGAGGTCATGAACGCAGATGATTTATCAGAAATGATCCTTGAAATGCGCAATGAAGTCGTAGAGGATCTCGTAGAGGCTTATATTCCATCAGGGACATATTCTGAAAAATGGGATGCAAAAACTCTCGAAGAAGAGCTTCAACAACTCTTTAATCTTGAGCTTCCAGTGGAAGAATGGGCAAAAGAAGATGGAATTGCCGAGGAGCAAATTCTAGAGCGTGTATCAGATGCTGTTACAAAACTTGAAAATGAGCGTACTGAACGATATTCTCCAGAAGTTATGGCTTATTTTCACAAAGCAGTATTGCTCGAAACTATTGACACGTTATGGCGTGAACATCTGGTGAGTTTAGACCATTTGCGTTCTGTTGTTGGGTTTCGTGGTTATGCGCAGCGGGATCCGCTCAATGAATATAAGACAGAATCATTTGAACTCTTTCAAAGTATGTTGAAAAATTTGCGCCGAATTGTCACTTCTAAGCTTATGCGCTTTGAAATCATTCAACACCCCACAGAACCGACCATGCCTGAGCAAACTGATGCTGCTTCTTCTGTCTTTAATGATCAAAGTCAAGAAAATGCTCCCACCTTATGGGCACGATCACAAGAAAATAGATTTGTTAATCCACAAGATCGTGACCCTAACGATATAACCACATGGGGAAAAGTTGGACGTAATGAGCGTTGTCCTTGCGGTTCAGAAAAAAAATACAAACACTGTCATGGAGCCTTTGTTTGAAAAGCAAATTATGCAAATGAATAAAAAGCGAAATTATGAGCAAGAATTGCGTACAGCTGGTTTAAGAGTAACACGTCAACGACGAGTTATTCTTGATATTTTGACTGATACAAATGATCATCCCAATGCATTTGAAATTTTTCAGCGTGCAAACAAAATAGATTCGAATATTTCACTCTCAACTGTTTATCGAACCATGAAAATATTAGAAGGAAATGGAACAATTCATCGCCATAGCTTTAGTGGTGGTCCATCTCGTTTTGAGCAAGCAGATGGGCAACATCATGATCATCTCATTGATATAGAAACAGGACAAGTCATCGAGTTTCATTCTGATGTTATTGAAAAGCTACAAGAGGAAATTGCAAAATCTCTTGGCTATGATATTATTCATCACCGCCTTGAACTTTACGGAAAAAAAAACTCTTAAAAAGGTGATCATATATCATTAGATAAAAAACCTCAGGCAAATCAAATTTTATAAAAATTTACCTTTAAAATATAATAGTTTTCATTGGCAAAAAAAAGAATTGCTTTATTACCCCTCTTTGTATGATGCTATACGGTAATTCATTGCCAATATTATAACAAACAATCATTGCAACAAAATATTATAAAAATTGTATTATGAAAAATTAGGCCAATATTATCATGGTTTCCTTGCCACAAGATCGTATGAGACAGCTTGAAAAGCGCTTTGAAATAATTGAAAGCCAAATGACGACGAATCCAAATGCTGAAACATATGTCAAATTAGCTTCTGAATATGCAGAACTACAACCCGTTATTGCCTCTATACGCGCATTAAATGCTCTTTACGAAGAGATTACAGAATTAGAAACGATTATCAACGATAAACAAACAGATATAGAGATGCGTAATCTTGCTCAAGAAGAGCTACCATCGTTATATAAAAAAGTAGAGCAATTTGAAAAAGAACTCCAAATTCTGCTTTTGCCTAAAGATGTTGCTGATGAAAAAAACGCTATTGTTGAAATTCGAGCAGGAACGGGTGGCTCAGAAGCAGCACTCTTTTCCGGTGATCTTTTCCGCATGTATGAACGTTATGCCCATGCTCACCATTGGAAAGTAGAAGTTATTTCACTTAGTGAGGGGGAAGTTGGCGGATATAAAGAGATTATTGCTAGCATTTCAGGAAAAGGTGTCTTTTCTAAATTGAAATATGAATCAGGGGTTCATCGTGTGCAACGCATCCCTGAAACAGAGACAGGTGGACGTATCCATACATCTGCTGCTACCGTTGCTGTGCTTCCAGAAGCTGAAGATATTGATATCGATATTCGTCCTGAAGATATTCGTATCGACACAATGCGTGCATCTGGAGCAGGAGGACAGCATGTTAATACAACGGATTCAGCTGTTCGTATCACGCATATTCCAACAGGAATTATGGTCGTACAAGCAGAAAAATCACAACATCAAAACCGAGCACGAGCCCTTCAAATTTTACGGGCACGCTTATTCGATATCGAACGACAAAAAGCGGAAAGTGAACGTTCAGCTTCTCGTAAAAGCCAAGTTGGTTCTGGTGATCGCTCAGAACGTATTCGTACCTATAATTTTCCACAAGGACGTGTCACGGATCACCGTATTAATCTAACCTTGTATAAGCTTGATCGCATTCTAGAGGGAGATCTTGATGAGCTTCTTCATGCACTCATCTCAGATCATCAAACAACACTGCTGATGGAAATGGATAATAATTGAGCAAATATTCTTTCAAGAACGTTATCCAACAAATGCAAGAAAAATTGCGCACGAAAGGGATTGCTGAAGCCGATCTCGATGCGAAAATACTCGTTGAATGGATAACAGGAATAAATGCTGCTAAAAGAATTTCTAAACCAGATATGCATCTATCTTCTGAGCATATTATACAAATAGAACAGGCTTTACAACGGCGTATTGCAGGCGAACCCGTTTACCGTATTATAGGAGCACGAGAATTTTATGGTATATCTTTTACATTGTCTCAAGAGACGTTAGAACCTCGTCCTGATACAGAAACGCTGATAGATCTTGTTCTCCCTTTTCTCCAAAAACAGGTCGAAAATTCGAGAAGAACAACATTCCTTGATATGGGAACAGGAAGTGGCGCCATTGCTATTGCACTCCTTAAACAAATTCCCCAATCCTATGCGGTGGCAGTCGATATTTCTGAAGATGCCCTTAAAACAGCGAAAAAAAATGCAAAAAATGCTGAAGTAGCACACCGCTTCACACCTCTTCTTAGCGACTGGTTTGATTCTGTCACAGATCGCTTTGATTTTATTGTTTCCAATCCACCTTATATTCCCGCAAAAGATATCAAAAAACTTGCAAAAGAAGTGCGCTTACATGACCCATTGCGCGCTCTGATAGGAGGGGAAGATGGACTTGATTTTTATCGAAAACTCGCCCATGAAGCAGCCAATTACTTAAAAGAAAACGGCTATGTCGCTGTTGAAATTGGTTTCTCTCAAGAAAATGAAGCCTGCAATTTGTTTGAAAAAAATGGTTTTCAATGTTTAGAAGTGCGCAAAGATCTAAGTGGAATACCCCGCGCACTTCTATTTGCATGCAAACATTAAAATTCCCAATCATCATCCGTAGTAGCAACCGCCTTGCCAATGACATAAGAAGAACCTGCCCCTGAAAAAAAGTCATGATTTTCGTCAGAGTTTGGTGATAAAGCTGCCAAAATAGCGGGATTAACACGACAAACCTCAGGGGGGAAAAGAGCTTCAAAACCTAAATTCATTAAAGCCTTGTTAGCATTATAATGAAGAAAAATTTTAACATCTTCTGTCAATCCAAGTGCATCATAAAGATCTTCAGTATATTTGCACTCGATATTATAAAGGTCAAAGAGCAGGTTAAAAGCAAAATCTTTAATTTCTTGTCTTTTGGCTTCATCAAGCTTTGCAAAGCCCAATTGGAATTTATAACCTATATAATAACCATGGACTGCTTCATCACGAATGATTAATCGAATGAGATCTGCTGTATTGGTCAACTTAGCGCGACTGGCCCAATACATGGGCAAATAAAAACCAGAATAAAATAAAAAGCTTTCCAGCAAAGTCGAAGCAATTTTTTTCTTAAGTGGATCATTTGCTTCATAACGCTCAAGTACTAATCTAGCCTTTTTCTGCAAATGAATATTTTCTTCTGACCATCTAAACGCATCATCAACTTCTACCGTCGAACAAAGGGTTGAAAAAATAGAGGAATAAGAACGTGCATGAACAGCTTCCATAAAGGCAATATTCGTCAAAACTGCCTCCTCATGCTCTGTTATCGCATCAGCCAGAAGCGAAATGGCTCCTACAGTGTTTTGAATTGTATCGAGAAGCGTTAGTCCTGTAAAAACACGAATCGTTAGCTTGCGTTCTTCATCCGTTAAGCTTGACCATGAGGGAATGTCATTGGAAAGTGGAACCTTCTCAGGTAACCAAAAATTCCCAGTTAAGCGGTTCCATACTTCAAGATCTTTCTCATCATGTAATCTATTCCAATTAACAGCGCACACAACAGGATTTTTGGTTGTAATCTTTGTCATATGATGATCTCCTATAAACTGCACGAAACACAGCCATCAACTTCTGTTCCACTTAATGCTACTTGCCGTAATCGTACATAGTAAATACTCTTGATACCCTTTTTCCAAGCATAAATTTGTGCGCGGTTAATATCACGTGTGGTCGCTGTATCAGGAAAAAATAATGTTAATGAAAGACCTTGATCAACATGCTGTGTTGCAGCAGCATAGGTATCTATAATTTTTTCAGGACCAATCTCATAAGCATCTTGGTAAAAATTCAAATTCGTATTATCCATATAAGGAGCGGGATAATAAACGCGCCCAATTTTTCCCTCTTTGCGAATTTCAATTTTTGAAGCAATTGGATGAATGGAAGAAGTGGCATGATTAATATAGGAAATAGATCCCGTAGGTGGAACTGCCTGCAAATTGCGGTTATAAAGCCCATACTCAATAACTAATTTTTTGAGTTCCTGCCAATCCTTTTGATCTGGAATAACAATATTATTCCGTGCAAAAAGCTCTTGCACAAGCGGAAATTGCGGTTTCCATTCTTTTTCAATATATTTTTCGAAAAAACGTCCATCTGCATAAGCTGATTTTTCAAACCCTGCAAACATTTCTTGACGTTCGTGCGCAATTAAATTGGAAGCCCGTATGGCGTGATATGTCACAATATAAAAATAGATATTGGTAAAATCAATCGCTTCTGGAGACCCATAATAGATCTGCTCACGCGCTAGAAACCCATGCAAATTCATTTGTCCCAAACCAATCGCATGACTTTCAGCATTGCCTTTCGCAATGGAAGGCACACAAGCAATATTGCTCATATCCGAAACAGCAGTAAGAGCACGAACAGCAGATTCCACGGTCTGTCCAAAATCAGGACTTTCCATTGCTTTGGCAATATTCATGGATCCAAGATTGCAGGATATATCACTTCCAATCGTGCGATAAGTTAAATCTGTCTCCAGTTCACTCGCCTCACTCACCTGCAAAATTTCTGAACATAAATTGCTCATACTTATGCGCCCAGCTATCGGATTCGATCGATTAGCAGTATCCTCAAATAAAATATAGGGATAACCCGACTCGAATTGTATTTCCGCTAATGTCTGGAAAAAAACGCGTGCACTTATTTTCTTTTTACGAATCTTTGCATTATCAACAAAAGAACGATAATGCTCCGTTAAAGAAATATCGCTAAAGGGCTTACCTGTCACACGCTCGATGTCATACGATGAGAAGAGATACATATCCTCATTATTCCGTGCAAGCTCAAAAGTAATATCAGGAATAACGACACCAAGCGAAAGCGTTTTAATTCTAACTTTTTCATCAGCATTTTCACGCTTTGTATCCAAAAACTTCATAATATCTAAATGATGAGCATGCAAATAAACAGCTCCAGCCCCCTGTCGTGCCCCAAGCTGATTGGCGTAAGAAAAAGAATCTTCCAAGAGTTTCATCACCGGTAAAACACCTGAGGACTGATTTTCTATTTGCTTAATTGGCGCCCCTGCTTCCCGCAAATTCGTTAAACAAAGCGCCACACCTCCACCACGTTTTGAAAGCTGCAAAGCCGAATTAACCGAACGACCTATCGATTCCATATTATCTTCAACACGTAGCAAAAAACACGAAACCAATTCACCTCGTTGTTTTTTCCCAGCATTTAAAAATGTTGGTGTTGCCGGTTGAAAACGTCCTGTAATAATTTCATCCACAAAACTTTCAGAAAGAGCTTTATTCCCTTGTGCCAAATATAAAGCTACAAGACAAACGCGATCTTCATAACGTTCAAGATAACGTTTCCCATCAAAAGTCTTCAGTGTATAGCTGGTATAATACTTAAATGCGCCTAAAAAGGTAGGAAAACGAAATTTAAATGCATAAGCACGTTTAAAAAGCTTTTTAATAAAAGAAAAATCATAAAGCTCAAATAAAGCTTTTTCATAATAACCTTCCTCTATTAAGTAATCTATTTTTTCCTTCAGGTTATGAAAAAAAACTGTATTTTGATTAACATGCTGAAGAAAATATTGCCGCGCAGCAAGCCGATCCATATCAAATTGAATATGACCATTTTCATCATAAAGATTAAGCATTGCATTCAACGCATGATAATCAGTAATCTGATCCGATTTCTGCGATTGTCCTATACCAATTGTTTCCAAAATCTTTCCAATCCCTTTTTTACATAAATAACGTCTTCATCAGTTCCACGCAGCTCAAAACGATAAAGGCAAGGTACACAACATTTTTCAGCAATAATTTTACTTGCTAGATTATAATAGCGACCAAAATTACGATTCCCACCGCCAATAACACCACAAATTAATTTTCGGTTCTCAGCTTCATTAAGAAACTGGACAACGGCTTTCGGCACGGCCCCTCTTCCTTCACCATCTGCATATGTAGGAACAACCAATACATAAGGTTCACCAACCAATGCAGAAGGCTTTCTTTTATCAATTTTGAAGAGTCGTTGCCCAAGCTGCGAGACAAAATGTTCTGTATTACCCGTTGCACTCGAATAATAAACAATAAGCCCCATTAAGCACAAAGACCACTAATCATATCTGGTCTAAAACCAGACCAATGATTTTCACCACAAACAACGACAGGAACCTGACGATACCCCAGAGATTGAACAAAACTGTATGCTTGTTCATCACAGGAAATATCAACAACACGATAATGAATGCCTTTTGCATCAAAAGCGCGGCGTGTAGCATCACATTGGACACAAGATGGTTTGCTATAAATAGTGATCGACATTTTCTTCAACTTTCACAATTCCAAACAATCAACCCTGAAAGGTCAATCTAATAATTTTATAGGTACTCAAGAATAACAAAAAATAGAAATTGTACGCAAAACATGTGGTTATTTTCAAATAATACACAGCTTCCTGAACATAACAGAATTCCTCATCAAATAACTTCAAAAACTATGATGAGAATAAGCGATTATTCTACAACTTAAATGACAAAGCCCCCTAGTTATAAAACAATCTTTTGCTTGCATTACAATTCCCTCCTGCTGTCTAAAAAACTAATGTTCTAAACTACCGTTTTTCAAGAGCTCTGTTCGCTCTTTTACGGCAAAAATCAATTACAAAAACGAAAGGAAATCCTTCCAAAAGAGACCCTTCAGTAAAAATACTGCTATACCTTTGGCCAATAAACTCTTTACAATAATGGAAATAACTTAGATACCAAACGAAACACACTAACACCCTCTCTTGTGCTTATTTAGAATCACCAATCATTTTGATACTATATATAGTATATACTCTCTCTCTTTCGTCAAGGTGAATTCAATTATTATTTTTAATTTTCCACGATCTTCCCACTAAAATTTTCAGTACTCAAAACTATGTAATAATATAACATTTTGTTGACAAACGTTATATTATTACATAGTTTCCAAAATAATAAGCAACGATGGTAAAAAATATGGATCTGCACTTCAATAAGACAACATTAGGCTATAGGAATAGAATAGCAATAAAGAACTTTTCAGCAAAGTTAAAAGCTGGTTCATTGGTCGCAATAACAGGTGATAATGGCGCTGGAAAATCGACACTGCTAAAAGCCATCGCCGGATTGATTAAACCTCTTAAAGGAAAAATTACAAAACCAAAAAAAAGCCGCATTGCTTATCTTGCTCAGCAATGTGATGTAGATCAAACATTTCCAATTGATGTGAAAACGCTTGTAAAAACAGGACTGTGGTCTTTTTGTGGATTATGGAAGAATCAGCGCCCTTATGATTCTAAGATTCAAAATGCTCTTAAAATGGTTGGGCTTACAGAACTCGCACCCCGTTCACTTGAAACATTATCAGGCGGGCAATTGCAACGCGCTCTTTTTGCACGTATCATTGTACAAGATGCCAATATTATTTTACTTGATGAACCTTTCAATGGTGTAGATCATAATACCCAAAAAGACCTTCTTGCACTGATCACATACTGGCAACAGCAAGGACGCACAATTCTCACAGCACTCCATAACCCTCTCATCGTGCAAGAATTTTTCCCCCAAATGATTCAAATTGATCAACAAAACGCCTTTTATGGAGAAACAACACAGTTTTTAAACAACACCATTCATCACGTTATGCCACATCTCATATCCAATTCTTTCCCTATTAGCGCACAAAAACAAAATCTTCTCATCAATGATCCTCTCTTTCTTAGGTTATAAGACGTGTATGCATTTTTTCTTGCCCCCTTTGTTGATTTCCAATTTATGCAAAACGCCCTTATCGGTTCTATTTTTCTGTCTATTAGCGCTTGTCCTGTTGGTGTGTTTTTGATGCTCCGTGGAATGAGCTTGACAGGAGATGCTATTTCTCATGCCATTCTTCCTGGTGTTGCAACTGCTTTTCTGATTTGTGGTTTTTCCCTCATATCTATGACACTTGGTGGCATCTTCGCTGGTCTTATTGTTGCTTTAGCAACCATTTTGATTTCACGAAACAGCTTTCAGAAAGAAGATGCATCCATGACCGTCTTTTATCTTATTGCACTCGCGGCAGGTGTTATTATTATCTCACTGAAAGACTCAACAATTGAGCTGCTTCATCTCTTATTCGGATCGGTTCTTGCACTTGATGCACAAGCCCTTTGGTTAATCGCTACTATAATGCTGATTACACTATGCAGCCTTTGTGTTTTTTGGCGTGCACTCGTTTTAGAAAGCTTTGACCCCCTCTTTTTTAAATCACTCTCTCCATTGAGTAAATATATTCATATTTCATTGCTTGGACTTGTCGTATTGAATCTGGTTGGAGGCTTTCAATCATTGGGAACATTACTTTCCGTTGGCATTATGATGATTCCAGCCATTACAGCCCGTTTTTGGTTTTCACGGCTAGGCCCTATTTGCGCGCTTTCCACTCTTTTTGGAATCATTTCTAGCGTATGTGGTCTCCTGCTTTCTTTTCATCTTTCACTTCCCTCCGGCCCTGCTATCATCATTGCCGCAGGATTTATTTATCTCGTTTCCTGTTTGATAAGTCCACGTGGCTTTATTGTAACATGGTTTCCCCACCTCTTTTATACCTCCTCACTTTAAGGAAAAAATGTGCCTAAGTTTGCTCAAAAATTTGTTCTTCTTGGAGCTTTATTGCTTGCTCTTTCTCCATTTTCTGCTTCTGCACACAATAAAATCAAAGTTGTTGCGAGCTTTTCTATTCTCGCAGATCTCGTAAAAAATGTAGGAGACAACCATATCTCTATGACTACTTTTGTAGGTCCAAATGCGAATACCCACACTTATGAACCTACCCCCCATGATGCTCAAGCGCTTAGAAATGCTCAAATTATTTTCATCAACGGGCTTCATTTAGAAGGATTCATTGATCGCCTCATTACAGCAAGCGGTACAAAAGCACTTCTTGTCGAAGTTAGCGCTAACATTCCCTCTCTCAAAATGAAAAATCAAGAACATAATGCCCATCACCACCATAGCGTTATTGATCCACACGCTTGGCAAACAATTCCCAATGTCAAAATCTATGTGAAAAATATCGCTGCTGCTTTTTGTAAAATCGATCCACAATCCTGCACCAGCTACAAAAAAAATGCCGAAACCTACATCCAAAAACTTAAAATAGCACAAGATACCCTGAAAACAAAAATTGCTACCATTCCTAAAGATAAACGTATCATTATCACATCTCATGATGCCTTTGGCTATTTTGCCAAGGAATATGGTTTTACTATCCTTGCCCCTCAAAGTGCTTCAACAGAAACTGAAGCAACCGCAGCCGATGTTGCTAAACTTATAAAACAAATTAAAGCGAATAAAGCAACTGCCCTATTCGTTGAAAATATCTCTAATCCCCGTCTCATAAAACAGATTGCAAAAGAAACAGGTTTAACAATTGGTGGAACACTTTATTCTGATGCATTGTCAAACAAAAATGGCCCTGCAGCAACTTATCTCGATATGATGGAACACAATGTGAATACCATCATTGATGCTATCACAAAACATTAAGATCTTCTATAAAAGAGAGTTCATAAAATCGTAAGTCTATGATTATGTTACTAATGATGCTCCAACAGCTATAATTGATAACATTGATATGAAATAAAGTTACTTTTACAGAGAAATTTATACTCTATAGATTCTAAGATAGATAAAGTAAGTGGATTTATTGCCTCATGGTGCCCAAACTGTCAGCAGTAGAGTAGCATTCTATTTTTCAATGCTTCTTTTACAATAACTCTCGACACTTGAAACGATTCATAAGAAGAATTTGGTGTCTTTTTCTTAAAGTATTTTTATCTATCCAACTTCATTTATAACATGCAAGTAGAATTAGTGTATGAATAAAAACCACTTGAAGAAAAAATGCCTCTTATGAAGAGTCTCAACACAATAATTGTTGCAATGTTGGAGACTGAAAGAGAGTATGATGATGGCCCCAGCTTGCATTTTTATAAGCATAAAGATGGCGATACACAATGGATTTTATGTTATACTACTTATAAACGACTGCGTGAATAAATAGTTGGAACAACCTTGCAAGATATTTTTTAAAAAAAGTGCGTAAATTGGCAACCCAATAGCCTTCTGTTTAGGTATTCTGTTTTGTATGAGAGATGCAATTCTATTCAAAGAACGTAAAAAAATGTGTTCGGCAATGCTTAATCGCCATTATGTAAGAGACACTGGCTCAGATGTTTTTGAAAATTGCAATACTAAATTAAAAGATGATGCTAAAGACAGAATCTATTTTTTATCTTGATGCTTTCATATTCCCCCCTAAATTAAGCTGTCTCCTCATTTTAAAAATTACACAAGCAGATAAGCTTATTCTACTCTGGCATACAAAACTGAATACAGCACTGAACCGTCTTCATATTTGTCTCAAACATACTGCTGTATAAAGTTTAGGTTGATTTATAAGCAACAAAAAAGCACGCGCTTTATAAGAAAGTAATATCATAAAACCATTAATAGACTGGTAATATATTGAAAAAATATACCAGCTTTTATAAAATGCTTTGTAAAACAATAATATAACTGTCTTGGTCTCTGCTGATTCTTATAGGTGCTTGCATCGATCCCTTATGCTATATTCATAAAGATCTGTTTGAGGATGATCTATAGGCAATTTTTAACTCAAGAATATAGAAAAGATCGATGAGATGTTACAGATGTGTTTCATCTGCTTTTATCGTTAAAAGTAATGAAAATTCTAAAACAAGCACGCCTTCTATCTCTCAGTGATTTTTTTGCAACTTATCAGATACCCTCGCTGAGAATTGCATAGTGATTTACATGAGAAAAAAATAAACTTGCAGCATGCGCGCATAGGTTTCTCTCTAATTTATGTGATTGATAGAAAAAACAAATGCTTCTTATAGGAGCTCTGAAACCATTTTAGATCATATGGCCAGCGGTAAAATAGAACGCGCCTATTCTTGTACAGACTATTTAAAACAACGTCGTATTTTGTGGATCAAATAGACCTCTTATGTTAGGGGTCAAAGCTAAGATATGGGGCGTATCCTCCCTTATCTGTGACTCATTTTTTCTCTCTATTTCTCTCATTTACTTTTATAATACACATAAATTATTACATCAAGAAACATATTATAATATGTTTTTTTTTATAACAAAATTATAAATGAGTAAAAATATGGTTAATAAAGATTTATTCTATATTGATATTTTTTTATAATGAAAATGATGTTTGAAAATTATATTCTTCTTACAGACCGTGAAAATGCAAAATTTCTTCATATAAATGTTTTGACATTCTCAGCGCCATGGGACAATGGATCATTACTAAAACTGTTAAAATTTTGTTTTTAATCCCATCGGTTACAACCTGAGTTTGTAAATGTAATCGAGAAAGTCAAAACACAACATTATCATGACGCAGCATAAAAGAGAGTCGTATCACATCAAGTAATGCTTACTTATTATTTGTGCGCTTTCCTGTGTTTTTATTAAAAGTATGAAAACTCTGATGAGCAACTGTGAAACTTAGTTTTTGACCATAGTCTTGTGTCAAGCGTTCTTTTATTTCAATCGTAAAGATGATACCATTCCAACGCGTTAAAACATGGCAACCTGTTCCAATAAGCTTGATAAGCTCAATTTTTGTGTGAAAGACAGGCCCTTTATCTGGATGTTGTCCCAATAAGATTATTTCAGGTCTGAATGCCAAAAGATCAGTTTCTTCGCCATAAGAAAATGAATGCCCTAAATGTTGTTCTAAGACATGGCGATCAAGAAAATTCATAGGAGGAGAACCAATAAAATCAGCAACAAATGTTGTTGCTGGAGTATCGTAAATTTCCATTGGTGTTCCAATTTGCTCGATAGCTCCTTTATTCAAAACGACTATTCTATCAGCTAATGTCATAGCTTCTAGTTGATCATGGGTAACATAGAGGCTCGTTGTTCCTAATGAACGCTGTAGTGTTTTTATTTCAATACACATTTGCGCCCGTAATTTTGCATCAAGATTTGAAAGAGGTTCATCAAAGAGAAAAACACGGGGTTGACGTACAATCACACGCCCCATTGCAACACGCTGACGTTGTCCTCCTGATAATTGTCGTGGTTTACGATCAAGAAATGGTTCTATCTCCAAAAGCTTTGCAGCATGTGCGATACGTTTTTTAATTTCTTCTTTAGGAGTTTTACGATTTTTAAGACCATATTCTAAGTTTCCACGAACTGTCATATGGGGATAAAGGGCATAATTTTGAAAAACCATAGCGATATCACGATCAGCTGGTTCACGATCATTGATACATTCGTTATCAATGCATAATTCACCTGAAGTAACTTGTTCAAGTCCTGCTATAATACGTAATAAGGTCGATTTTCCGCACCCTGAAGGACCGACAAGAACAAGAAGTTCTTTATCGGCAACAGTTAAATTTAAATCATCAATGACCAGAATGCCGTTGTCATACTGTTTTTTTATATTTGATAACTGGATTATGGCCACAATTACTTCTCCGTTTCAATAAGGCCTTTGATAAAAAGCCGCTGCATGAAGATAACAACAAGAACAGGGGGAACCATGGCAACAACCGATACTGCCATGAGTATATTCCATTGAGGATCATGTTGAAGTGATTCGACAATAAGCTGTTTTAAAATAATAAGGATCGTTTGATGATTTTGATCCGTTGTGATGATAAGAGGCCAGAGATATTGTATCCATCCATAAATGAACATAATGATAAATAAAGCAGCGATATTGCTTTTACTAAGAGGAAGAAGAATATCCTTAAAAAATTTAACTGGACCTGCACCATCAACACGTGCCGCCTCTAAGAGTTCATCTGGAACAGTCAAAAAAAACTGGCGAAATAAAAATGTAGCGGTTGCAGATGCAATAAGTGGAATAATCATTCCACTATAGGTGTTAACCATCCCCAATTTCGCAACAATCTCATAGGTTGGAAGAATACGAACTTCGACAGGGAGCATCAATGTAACAAAAATAAGAACAAAAGCAGTTTTTCGGAAGGGAAAGCGCATGTAAATAATTGCATAAGCAGACAAAAGTGAAATAATAATTTTTCCAACGCTAATCCCAAGAGCCATAATGAATGAATTCATTAAGAGTGGCCAGAGGTTGGGCAAACCCAGCTGTGCAAGGCCATCACCAAAGATTGTTTTATAATTTTCCAGAGCATATTTCCCAGGCAAAAGAGGAAGTGTTCCTGAGTTAAATGCTGCTGAACTATGAGTTGATGCAATGATAGCAACATAAACTGGAAAGCAAATAATGATAATACCAACAATAAGAGTAATATGGGTTAGAAATTTCAAAACAGGGCGATTTTCAACCATAATTTGTTTCCTAATATTGTACACGGCGCTCAATCCAGCGAAACTGGATAAACGTTAAGACAATAACCATCAACATCAATATTGTTGATTGTGCTGCTGATGCACCGATTATTTGATTTCTAAAGCCATCGTCATATACTTTATAGACGAGGATGCTCGTTTCACGCGCAGGACCTCCAGAAGTTGTATTATCAATAATACCAAAAGTATCAAACATAACATAATTGACATTGACAATAAGAAGGAAAAACGTCGTTGGTGAAATTTGCGGGAAAACCACTGTCCAAAATCGTTTAAATGGACCAGCACCATCAATGGCGGCTGCTTCTATTTGAGAACGCGGAACAGACTGAAGACCTGTAAGAAAAAAGAGAAAATTGTAAGAAATTTGTTTCCAACTAGCCGCAATGACAATAAGAATCATTGCTTGAGTGCCATTAATACGATAATTCCATAGCACCCCTATTTTCTCGAGAAAAAAAGGGATAATTCCGATGGTGGGATGAAAGATAAACAGCCACAATATACCTGCCAATACTGGAGCAACAGCATAGGGCCAGAGCAAAAGCATTGTATAAGCCTTTTTTGCACGGATGACACGATCAACACAGACAGCTAAGAGAAGTGATATTGTCATTGAAGCGACAGTAACTGAGATGGAAAATACTGCGGTTGTAAGAAGCGATTGCCGATATGTAGGATCAGAAAGAACGGTTAGATAATTCTCAAAACCAATAAAGGTTGTTGTAAAGCCAAAAGGGTCTTCACGCTCAAAAGATGATTTTATTGCTTGAGCAGCAGGCCAAAAGAAAAACAAAAAAGTCACAAGAAGCTGAGGAAAAAGCAGTCCGTAAGAAAGTAGACTATTTTTAAAATATGCATGTTTTTCTTGCATTCGTAGGGCTCTTTAAATGTAGAGACTTTAAAAAAGTAAACAAAAAGGACTCAACCGTTTTTGTTGAGTCTTTAATGTTTAACAATAAAACGAAATTAATGATTAGATCTTTCAAATTCACGCAAGAGTTTATTTCCACGTTCAACGGTCTCATCTAAACCATCTTTCGGCGTTTTTGAACCACTAAGAACAGCTTCCAACTCTTGATCAAGAATGGCACGAATTTGTGGTAAATTACCAAATCTTATCCCTTTTGAGTTAACTGTTGGTGGATTAAGATTAATCTGTTTGATAGCTATATCCGCACCTGGCGTTTTTTCATAGAAATGTTGTTTTTTGCTCAATTCATAAGTCGCTTTTGTGGTTGGGAGATAACCTGTTTCCTGATGCCACTTTGCTTGATTTTCTGTTTTTGAAAGAAATTTAAGAAAAGCGGCTGCCCCTGCATATTCCTTTGGAGTATGGCCCTTAAACGCCCAAATAGAAGCTCCCCCAATAACTGAATTTTGTGGTGCTCCTTCTGTATCCTTATAGTACGGTAGCATACCAACCCCCACATTAAACTGAGCTTCAGAAACAATCCCAGCATGTGATCCTGAAGATTGCATAAAAATTGCACAATTTTGTGCCATAAACATTGGTGTTGAATCTAATGCACCTGCTGGACCACCATAACGGAAAATACCTTGATCAGACCACTTTTTCAGGTCAGCCCACATACGCACTTGTAAAGGTCCATTAAATGTAAGTTCTGAATCAAGTCCTTTAAAGCCATTTTCCTTCGTTCCAAAAGGAACATTATGCAACGCTGAAAAATTTTCTATACCAATCCATTGAGCGGCATAAGCCATTGTAAAACCACAATTTGCCGCTTTAGTCTCAAGAATTTTCTTGGAAAAGTTTTCTATATCTTGCCACGTTCTAGGAGGCTGTTCTGGATCAAGCCCTGCTTTTTTAAAGATATCTTTGTTATAATAAAGGATGGGTGTTGAAATATTAAATGGCATAGAGACGATACGTCCCTGTTCATCGGAGTAATAACCACTAATAACAGGGAAATAATCTGTAGGATCAAATTCTTGTTTTGTATCAGCCATAAGTTGATAAAATGGGTAGATTGCGCCTTTTGCAGCCATCATAGTTCCAGTACCAACGTCATAAATTTGAGCAAGTACTGGCTGTTTCTTTCCACGAAATGCTGCAATGAGTGAAATCAATCCCTCTTCATATTCACCGCGAAATGAAGAAACAACTTTATACTCAGATTGACTTGCATTAAAATCGTTAATGAGACTTTCAGTTTGCTTTCCTAATTCACCACTCATAGAATGCCAAAAGCTGATTTTTGTCTGTGCAAAACTTTCTGTCATCCCCGCTGTGGACATTATGATAGCAACCGTGGCCGCTATGGAAAGATAAAAACGACTCATGCTTCACCCTTTCTGAAGTGATGGAATACAAACTACCCCCTAAATTTATAGTATTACACATGAACATGCTATGACAGTTTTATTTCAGAAACATACTCTCTCATTTAAACAGGAACCACCTAAAGGTCAAATGAATTTATTTAAATTTATTTATTTTCTTTTATAAGCTTTCTTATATATTCACGAAATACGCGTTTGTAACTATCTGAAAAAAGTGAGATGGCTTAAATAAGCAAAGCCACTTGGTAAAAAGATATGGATCGTAAATATCATTCAATGACTATTTTAATATCTGGATTTACTTTTTTAAAAAGAATTGTTTATTCTTTTATTATTTGTCTTATAACTTTCGGCTTATAACTTGAACACGATGTTGCTACTGAATTTAAAGAAGAGACAAATAGAATTTTTTTAAAATTAAGAAAATCATTTTGAAGCGCTTAATAGTCTCTTTCCCTGTAACAAGATCACACCCCTCATGCAAAACAAAATGACACTGTATGACCAATTTCCATGCTGTTAAAAAATCTTTCAATACATCTACATTTCATGATAGAACCTGTAAAATAAGACATAAAGCCTCTCCATTAAAGTATATAAGACTTTTTGTATGCCATCATTTTTACACTTCATAAAAGTGCAAAACGACATCATCATATGAGACCCTAATGCTTAATAAGCCTTGCATTTGAAATACGTTAAATGAATATTTTTATTCTTTTCTCAATTATTTTTTATCCACACACCAACCCTACTTGTAATGTTCAAACAAATGATTTTGATTGATTCATTGTAAAAATATTTGAAATAAGAGAATCTTACGTATTAAGGTCTCTTACTCACATGAGTAAAATATTAATTATCATTATAAATCAATGTATTATTGTTATATATTAGATAATTTTTCTTCTTTCATTACGCTAACTTTATGAAAATATATAGTTCCTTTTGTGTTGATGTATTTTTACCTTTGTGCACACAATTGCAATGCGAGATCAGGTTGATCTGTCGTAATATAATGTACAGGCATATCAAGCCAATATGATAACCGAGCTTTTCCATTAATTGTCCATACCCCTACAGTAAAACCAGCCTCAAGAGCTGATTCAATAAAGTTCTGTGAAACAATAGAGCCATCTAAACTTAGGTCAGAATAACCTAATTGCTTCCATTCAGAAAAATGACGGTACATATCACCTTCAAAATTATCAACACATGGACCAGATGGTATTCCTGCTTCAATAAAAGGACGAAGGATAAAAGGATCAAAACTAATTGCAGAAACCCGTTCTGATAAATTTCGGCTTTTTATTAGCGCAAGCGCTTTTTGGGATAATATTGTTTCGCGCTCCACTTCACCGCATGTCTTGATTTCAAGATGCAATGCAACATTCGTTGGTGCTAAAAGATCAAGCACTTCTTCTAATAAGGGAGGTGCTTCTTGGCTTCCTTTTACGCAGAGTTGTTTGCGTGTTTCATTATCAATGTCATGAATATACCCCTTTTTTCCAACCAATTGGTCTAGACGGAAGTCGTGAAAGACAACCACTTCACCGCTTTTTAGCAAATGAACGTCGCATTCAACTTCATCAACACCTAACGCTATAGCATTATTAAATGCCGAAAGGGTATTTTCAGGATAAAGATGAGCTCCTCCACGGTGTGCAACAATTTTTTTCTCAGACATGCAAAATCCCACACTTCTCAATTTTAAACGATATTGACGTACAGATTGTCAGATAAAGGCTTATATCATATGAAAATACACAATCATTTTTAAATGATTTTTTCTACACTTCTCGAATATCAAACCCTCAGTCATATTTTATTCTTAAAAAACTTATCCTTCATTTTAATTATTCCCATTCAATAGTACTAGGAGGTTTTGAGGTTACATCATATACAACACGATTAATCCCTCTAACTTCGTTAATAATACGTGCTGCTGTCTTACTTAAAAACGCCATATCATAGGGATAAAAATCAGCAGTCATTCCATCTACAGATGTGACGGCGCGAAGAGCACAAACAAATTCATAAGTGCGATCATCCCCCATCACGCCAACAGTTTGAACAGGAAGAAGAACAGCAAAAGCTTGCCAAATTTCGTCATAAAGACCAGCTTTATGGATTTCCTCAAGGTAGATAGCATCTGCTTCACGTAAAATTTCTAATTTTTCACGGGTCACAGTACCTGGACAGCGAATTGCAAGACCGGGACCTGGAAAAGGATGGCGACCAATAAACTGCTCCGGTAATCCTAACTCTCGCCCTAGCAAGCGAACCTCATCCTTAAAGAGCTCACGCAACGGTTCTACAAGTTTCATATTCATCTGTTCTGGTAGCCCACCCACATTATGATGGCTTTTAATGGTTACCGTTTCACCAATAGCAGACACACTCTCAATAACATCTGGATAAAGTGTTCCTTGTGCTAAAAACTCTGCACCTCCTATTTTTTTAGTTTCTTCTTCGAAAACTTCAATAAAAAGGCGACCAATCGTTTTGCGCTTTTTTTCTGGATCTGTCTCACCTTCTAAAGCATTAAGAAATATATCGGCAGCATTAACGTGAATAAGCTCTATATTATAATGATCACGAAAGAGCGTGAGAACTTCTTCAGCTTCATTCTTGCGCATCAGCCCATGGTCTACCAAAATGCATGTCAGTTGATCTCCTATGGCTTCATGAAGGAGTACCGCTACAACAGATGAATCCACTCCCCCTGAAAGACCACAAATCACACGACTTTTCCCAACTTTTTGTCGTATCGTAGCAATTGCCTGCTCACGATAAGAAGCCATTGACCAATTGCCTTTAATAGCAGAGATCTTATGAACAAAATTTTGCAAAAGTTTTGTACCATCCGGTGTATGGATAACTTCAGGATGAAACTGTACCGCATAAAAATATCTTTTCTCATCAGCAATAGCCGCATAGGGAGCTCCTTTTGAGGTTCCTATGACACGAAAACCTTCTGGTAAAGCTGCCACACGGTCACCATGGCTCATCCATACTTGATAACGAGAACCTTTTTCCCACACTCCATCAAAAAGGGCACTCTCTTCTTGAACTTCCAAAAAAGCACGCCCAAATTCACGCTCATGTCCAGCTTCAACCTTTCCTCCAAGCTGAACACACATGACTTGTTCACCATAGCAAATGCCCAAAATCGGAACACCCGCCTCAAAAATTTCCATTGGAGCACGCGGAGAGCCCTCATCAATAACGGAATAAGGACTCCCTGATAAAATAATAGCTTTAGGATTTATGCGGCGCACAGCTTCTAAAGCCAATTGAAAAGGAGTAATTTCACAATACACTCCCATTGCTCGTACCCGTCGTGCAATAAGTTGTGTAACTTGTGAACCAAAGTCAATAATAAGAACAGTGTCTGGATGTGATATGCTCATAGAAAACCAATCAACAATTGTAAAAGAAAACTCATGAGAGTTATGATTCAATCTTTCTCTTTTCACAAGCCTGTTTTCTTAAGAAAAAGATTATTCTCGTAAAGTTTATGATAAAAAGTGTAAGAATATGGATCAATGTTTTTTTTGCAACACAGATAAAAAGAACCCATCTGTTTGTGTTGTGGCCGGCGACAAAGTAAGTCCATAATTTGAAAAAACTGGTTGCACAGGAGAAAAACTAAAATGTTTCTGCCAAAGCGCTGGCATATCTATTGGAGAAAAATGAGAATGTTGTTGAAGGAAATGGGAAATTTGTTCCTCATTTTCATCTGTAAAAAGAGAACAGGTAATATAGATTAGGCGCCCATTTGGCTTAAGATAAGCTATCGCTTCATTCAAAATATCCCTCTGTTCTGTTTGGCGTTGTTTCACCTGTTCTAATGTTAAACGCCATTTCGCATCTGGACGACGACGCCATGTTCCTGTCCCACTACATGGTGCATCTAGTAGAACTCTATCCATCTGGCCTATTAATGGCTTCAATTCTTCTTTTTGTGCTCGTGTTTGTACATTACGAACACCAGCGCGTCGAAGACGATCAAAAATAGGAGCTAAGCGCGCTTTATCAAAATCATAAGCATAAATTTGCCCACGATTGTTCATATCGGAAGCTAAAGCTAATGTTTTGCCCCCAGCACCTGCACAATAATCTAATACCTGCATGCTCTCTTGCGCTTCCACAAGGTGAGCAACAATTTGAGATCCTAAATCCTGTATTTCAAAGTGTCCTTTTTGAAAAGCTGGTTCCACTTGAACATTGGGATGACGATTAAACTTTTCAATCGGTGCAATTCTTAAAGCTTGCCCAAACCATGGAAAAGATTTAAGTTTGGTTTTTGCTAATTCTTTCAGCACCTTTTCTGGTGTTGCCTTTAGGTTATTTACCCGTAGATCTAAAGAAGGACGCGTTGCTAACGCAGCCGCTTCAGTGATCCAATTATCACCAAATAAAGGACGCAGATGCGCTTGACACCATTGCGGAATATCACCACGAATATAGTCTGGAGCATCCACTAATTGCTGACCTTGCCACGATTTACGCTGTTTAGCCCCTAATAACTGCGGTGCAAACCGATCTTCTGCCAATTCACCGTCAATTTGCTCCAGCGTCATTTTTTCAGAATCTAATAAGGCACCAAAAACGATATCTCGGATATCATCACTCTCCATACGCCATTGTAAAGAATAACGTCGTCTTAAAACATCATAAACGATTGTACCAATAGCTGCACGATCACCTGCTCCAGCAAAGCGATGAGAAAGACCCCAATCCTTTAAAGCTTCTCCTACTGGGCGATGCTTCACTTCTATCTCTGTGAGAACATCTATTGCTGCTTGCAAACGCCCACCTAATCGCATTCATTTCTCCCATTAAAATAATAAAATTTTAAATCATCTAAAAAAATAATATTATCGCCTTCTTGCCAATGAAACCTTCTCAAAGCCATAAAAAATTTACATTCAATATTAAAATGATCTGATCATACTTTTTTATAAGATCCAATTTAGAGTATCTAAATTTTTCCTTTCATCTTCTGCCCATTCGCTTTTTATCCTTCTACCTCTTATGCTAAAAGATACGTAGCCATCCATAAAGAACTTATTTCCGCCATGCATTACGAAAAAACCAAACTCTTTAATTTATTTGCGTAAAATAAAATTTACGAGGATTGTCTGAACAATAGAAAAAAATCAAATATCTCCCATCTTTATATGGCTATCCTTCTGAAAAAATAGAAAAAATCTTCTCATAAAATTAAACAAGTTCATCTTACGTTCAACAAAAAATTAACTTTTTAGAAAATGCTTGGAACCACTATTTGGCATGACCGTTTTTACTCTAATGGCAACTGCCAGACAATTTTAAAGGAGAAAATAATGACTTATAATAATGGAAAAACAACTTCGTCTAAAAGCCGTCATAATACAATGCCCTCAAACAACGGAAAGAAATCCGTCCAAAGTGATCAGACAAACACTCGCCAACGTGCGTCAAAGACTGGACGGAAGACAACAAAAAGTTAATTCTAATTTTATATAACTTATTTCATATAGTCTTAACAGAAAGAATTAGAGTTTTAACCTCTAATTCTTTCCTTTTTGGGATTATTACACCAAATTACAAACAGAAAAAAGCGCAGTCTCTCTTTCTTGTTCTCGGAAAATTTTATATTTATGCAATATGATATTAGGCTCTTGTATCTTTAAACTGGTCCACGATAATTTGGACTCTCTCGTGTGATAGAAACATCATGCGTATGACTTTCATGGAGTCCCGCATTCGTAATACGTACAAACGTTGCTTTTTCACGAAACTCTACGAGATCTTTTGCTCCAACATACCCCATCGAAGCACGAAGTCCACCAGCAAGCTGATGTAGAACTGATGCTATAGGACCTTTATAAGCCACCTGCCCCTCCACACCTTCAGGAACTAACTTAAGTTCATCACGAACATCATCTTGAAAATAGCGATCTGCCGATCCTCGTGCCATAGCACCAACAGATCCCATGCCGCGATAAGCTTTAAAGGATCGTCCTTGATAAAGATAAACTTCGCCAGGACTTTCTTCTGTACCCGCTAAAAGAGAGCCAATCATAGCAGCACAAGCCCCACCTGCTAAGGCTTTAGCAAAATCACCGGAAGCTTTTATCCCCCCATCAGCAATAACGGGAATGCCCGCTTTTTCAGCAACTTCTGCAGCATTCATAATGGCTGCAAGCTGAGGAACACCAACACCTGCAACAATTCGCGTTGTGCAAATAGAACCAGGACCAATCCCAACTTTTATAGCATCCGCACCACTGTCAATCAAAGCCTGTGTTGCTTGAGCAGTCGCCACATTACCAGCAATAATAGCTGGAGAAAACGTCATTTTTTTAATACGCTCAACAGTGTCTAATACACGCTGAGAATGTCCATGTGCAGTATCAATTACTAGAATATCAACGCCTGCATCAATTAATCGTTCAGCCCGCTCAAACCCATCGTTCCCTACACTACTTGCAGCTGCAACACGCAAGCGACCTTGTGAATCTTTGGCAGCGTTTGGATTTAATTTTGCTTTTTCAATATCCTTAACTGTTATCAGTCCGACACAACGATTCTGTTCATCCACAACTAATAATTTTTCAATACGATGATGGTGTAAAAGATACTTCGCTTCATTGAGTTGAACATTTTCACGCACTGTGATTAAATTTTCATGCGTCATTAATTCATAAATTTTTTGTTTGGGATCCGATGCAAAACGCACATCCCTATTTGTCAAAATGCCAACAAGCCGTCCAGCAGTTTCACCTTTAGCACCATTTTCAACAACCGGAATACCGGAAATACCATGAGAGCACATCAAAGATTTTGCTTCTTCAAGTGTTGCATCTGGTCCAATGGTGACTGGATTAACAACCATACCAGATTCAAACTTTTTTACTTGGCGAACTTCTTCTGCCTGCTCTGCAGGAGACATATTACGATGAATAACCCCAAGACCACCAGCTTGAGCCATAGCAATTGCCAAACGCGATTCTGTTACCGTATCCATTGCCGCAGAAAGCAATGGCAAATTGAGCTTAATATCCGCTGCAATGCGCGTACTGAGATCCACTTGACTAGGCATAACAAGAGAATGACCGGGTTGTAAAAGTACATCATCAAAAGTCAGTGCCAATGCACCTGTCCCCGTTTCAACAATCTTTGCCATATCAAAATTCCTTTTATAATAAAACACCGCAAGAAGCTTTAAAATACAACTGCGGTTCTCATACATGGTAGATTGGCAAAAAATTATGCCATGCTACAAACAAAATGAAAAGAAAAATAAATATTTTTTTTAAGTGTGGTTTATAAAAATTTACAATTGTGATTCAATAGGTAACCAACTTATTATTTTTGCAAATGCGCGACGCCAAAAATTACTTTCTGGCTCATAGTCAATGCTATATTTTTTTTCATTTTCAATAAAATCCCAATAAATACGATTATTATCACCAAGACGCAGATGATAGCTCATTTCCCCTGTGGTTTCTTCAGAAAACAACAAATCTAATCTTGCTGTAATGGGAGCACATTCAAAAAGAATGCCCATTTCTGTATTTAATGATGCTGATCTTGGATCAAAATTTAAAGATCCAATAAAAGCTGTTTTACGATCAATTAAAAAAGCTTTAGCATGTAAACTTGCCTTACTCGATCGAAACAATCGCAACCCATGAGTATTGCCTTCCGCTTTTAATTCATAAAGATTAACACCACTTTTCAACAATGCCTTACGATAAGGTACATAACCACCATGCACTAATGCTACATCAGTAGCAGCTAAAGAATTTGTCAGAATTTTGACATCAACACCCTTTGAAACCAAATTACTAAAATTCTGCGTGCCAACCTTACCAGGAACAAAATAAGGTGACGTAATCTGAACCGTTTTTTTAGCATTTCCAATAACCTTTGAAAGTGCCTTCATAAGCCAATTGCTTGCTTTTTTACGCAATGCTTTTTCTGGAGGGTCAGAAAGAACAACAACTTTGTCTGCTAAAAATAACCGCTTTCCTGTTTGGATAAAACAATTAAAGTTAATGTGCTCTTTGACATAATCTAAATAAACTTTTGCAACCTTGGAATCACGAAACTTTCGTAATTTATCTTTCCAATAGCTAAGATCACTTGCGCTTTTAGGAACAACTAAAGTATGAATTGGCAAAACAACAGCACTATTCCAAAAATCATCAAAGATACTTTCTACCTTTTTAACAGAAGGACCGATTAACATCAAATCTAAATCTCGAAAATGGGATTCTTTACCAGCATCAAAATAAGAATCTGCAAGATTACGTCCTCCTACAAAAGCGACCCTGCCATCAACAATAAAAGCTTTATTATGCATTCTACGTGTTACAGTAATTGCCCGTAATATAATTTCTAAACCACGGCGTAAACCACCTTTACGCGATCGCCCTGGATTAAACATTCTCACCTCAATATGAGGATGTCTATCTAGCGCAATATAAGCTGGATCACGTGCCTGAGCATTAATATCATCCAAAAGAAGCCGTACCCGAACCCCTCGATCAGCTGCCTCAACTATTTCACTTAATAATAGGCGCCCCGTTAAATCATCATCCCAAATATAATACATCAGATCAAGGCTACGCCCAGCCTCTGCAGCTCCTATTACACGAACACAAAACGCATCCAAATTGCTGATAATGAGGGAAAGGGCATCTTTATCAATCCCCAATCCATTTTCTTCCTCAGCTAATTGACTGACGATACGATCAAGCTTAGTTTCATCTTTCTGAATAGGTAACGCATAAGAACATTGCCCCCTAGCATTTTTCACAAAACGCCCATAGGTGTAGATTGCCAACATAGATGCAATAAAAAAAAAGAGGACAAAACCAATAACAATCTGTAAAAGAGTCAAAGAGGGTAAACTTTCTATTTTAAACTATCACATCATCAGTAATGCAAACGATAACACTAATCACTTTATCTTAATCGTATAGAAGATAAAATGCCACTTCTTGCTTAAGAGAGTATAAATTTAATATTGATGATACAAAAATTTTAGCGGTAGTATTTAAAAGTTTTTAAAAATGCTTGTCTGTTTTAATAAATGTAAACTTAACTAAAATTGTATAAATTGAAACAAACGATTAAAATAGTCACATAAAATTTATATTTGATTTAAATCTACAAAATCATCCTCTATAGATAAATTTTACAATAAATGATTGTTTTCTTAAGCTTCCTCCACGGAATTTATCAAAATCCACTCTATTTTTTTGAAACGCATGCTTGTCATGAAGAGAAATTTGTTATGAATTTTACTTTCGTTCTTGATTTCTTATTGCTCTCAATTCTTCCATTTTTCTATAAAGTGTAGAGCGACCAATATGAAGGCGGCGCGCAATCTCACTCATATGTCCTTTATAATGTTTAATCGCTTTCTCTATAATATCATGTTCCATCTCTGCAAAAGTACGTACATGCCCATCAGTATTCAAAAATTTTATCGATTCTTGCTCATTATCTTCTTGCATATTACCCTCAATGATATTGGGAACACTCATTAATGAATTTCCCATTAATTGCGGAAAATCTCGAACAGTTAATAACGGTCCTTCACTGAGTAAAATCGCACGAAATAAAAAGGTTTCAAGCTCATTTCTATTGCCAGGCCAATCATACTGCATAAGCAAGGAAAGAGCAGAGCCTGCTAAACCATGGACATGTGATCGCCCTGTTTCTGTGATAATGCGATCAATCAAACGTTGTGTGATCTCTGGAAAATCATCCCTTAATTCTCGTAAAGCAGGGACGCTAATAGACAAGTGAGAAAATTGTTCAAACAAACTATGCAAAAAAAAGTTCTCACTAACCAAGTCCTTTAAACGCGATGTTGAAATAGCGATGATCCGAAAAGGAAAAAAATCTCCTTTTGTATCCCTTTCCCTTTCTTTAAGGTAATGAGCAAACCGTTTTTGCTGTATGGGCTCAAGTCGATCAATATCACAAAGGCAAAGTGTCCCTTTTTCAAGAGAAGAAACCAATGGTAGGAATTCTTTAAACCACTGCTGATTTTCTTCTTCTGGATCAACGATGGCTGAACATTGAAAGCGAACAAAAACACCCTCCGAAAATAATCCCTCATGATGAATAATCCGAGCTAATGTCTCACGTCCTGTTCCAGCTTCCCCCTCTATCAAAAGATTCTGTAAAGAAGTTGCTGCTTGTCTCGATTGTTCTAACACTATCTGCATAGCTCTACTTTTTACGCAAAGATCAGAAAACCGTAAATGATTCTCTTTTTTTCGCCGAATATCTCGAACCTCATGCTCCAAGGCAGAAATAAGAGCAAGGATATCCAAAGTAACTCTTACACGTAATAATGTTACTGGATGGATCCAATAATCAATAGCTCCAGCTGTTAAAGCTTTCTGGAGTAAATGCTGATTCTCTTGTTGTGCTATAACGACAATAGGAACAGAAACACCAGCAACTCTAATCATTTTAATCAAATCGCTCACACTCAAATCACTCATAACAACATCAAGGAGTGCAAGCACAATGTTTTTACGCCTGTGTAAAAGATCAATCGTACGGAGACCATTTTCTGCTTCAATGACACGATAACCAAAACCTCGCAGCATAGAAGAAAGTTCTATACGTCTTCCATAATCTTCACTCGCAACAAGAATGGGACCAACCATAATGTCAATAATCTCCTTTGAGACTACTTAGCAGCTTAATATAAAAATTGTTGTAAACCATAAGAAATATTTTACCTCTTGTGTTTCACTTACGAACTTCATCAAGCTGTCAATTAAATACAACATTAAGGCATTTTTTTCCATTTTTTTGCTTTTTCATTGATTTTTATCAAATTTTTCATATTGACTCATGGGGTAATTTAATAATGTTATAGAAACTAGAGAGCAAAATAATCTAAATAGAGTGCAATAAATGAAACATCCCTATCATATTTTATGTCTTACAATTACCGCCTTGCTGTTAAGTGCCTGTAACTTTTCGCGATATTATAACTCAAATATGCCAACTGGAATTGATGGAAAATGGGTTGATGAGAATGGTATTATTTCTTCTTTCCACAATGGTGTTTTTGAAACGCGTGCAGCAGATACAGAAGAAAAACTATCAGAAGGAGCATATAATTATCTCAATGCCCAAAATATAGAAATTGAAATACGCTCTATTCTCCGTGGAACAATTTCTAGAGTCAATTGTACAATGTCATATGACGCCACACAACTTCTCTGCACCTCACATACAGGAGCACAGTTTTTCCTTAAGCGGAAATCTTAACAAAGTACAAGGGAAACCTCTCTTAAGAACAGAGGGAGCACACACATTAAGCAGAAGGCGATATCCTTTCTCCTCCTGATAGAAAATCCTCTCTAAAATACGCAAAGAGGCTAGTATAATCTAGCCCCTGAGAATTTTTTAAACATTATGAAATGCGTAAAATAATCATTTTCTTCCACAAAATATCAATAAAGCCACCTCACAATAAAATTGTAACTTTGTATCATTCAATCTATTTCAACCTATAACATTTTATTTGATAGGGAAGCTTAATCTAAGCAGCGCCAATGCGCAAAAGATCATGAAAATGAACAATTCCTATCGGTTTTTTATCTTCAACCACAAAAAATGCACCAATCTGATGATCATTAATAAAAGCTGTTGCTGCACCAACAAGTGTATTTGGCTTTACAACTTTAGGAGCTTTGGTCATCACCTCGTCAACATTAAATTTTGATAAATTAAAATGAATGTTACGTGCAAGATCGCCATCAGTTACAATTCCGATTAGTTCACCTTCTTGATTCACAACACCAACACAACCAAAATGTTTTTCCACCAAAACATTCATCGCTTCAGTCATAGCTGTTCCCTGCATAACCAAAGGAATATTATCACCCTCATGCATAATATCACACACGTATTTAAGGCTTGCACCAAGAGAGCCACCAGGATGATATATTTTGAAATCCGTTGCGGTAAAACCACGCATTTCTAAAAGAGAAACCGCTAATGCATCTCCCATTGCCAATTGCATAATTGTTGAAGTTGTAGGGGCTAAACCATGGGGGCAAGCCTCTTCTATCTTTGGTAATAATAGCACAATATCAGCTTGTCGTCCTAACACAGAGTGCTTACTTGATGTCATCGCAATAAGAGGAATACGAAAACGCGCCGCATAACTCATAATACCACTTAACTCTTGAGTTTCACCAGACCATGATAAAGCAAGAATAACGTCATCAGAACCAATCATACCAAGATCACCATGATTGGCTTCTGCAGCGTGCACAAAAAAGGCAGGTGTTCCAGTTGAGGCTAAGGTTGCTGCAATTTTTGTCCCTATATGACCACTTTTTCCAAGACCAGTAATGACCACATGTCCACAAGCATTTCTAATAGTTTGAACAGCCGCTTCAAAAGAAGAAGAAAGACTTTCCAGAAGAGCTTTTTCAAGGGCTTCAAGCCCCTGCTTTTCACTAGCAAGTGTTTTAAGCGCTGATGCAACTGCACCTTGCAAAGCCATATGAGGAGACGGTATTGTCATAATCAAATTCGATCAATAAAATTAAGTGAGAGATCTATATCACTTTTCAACATTAATGGTTTCTAGTAAATTTTTCAATGAAGTAGAAACGTGGCTGTGCATATCAGCGCGTGCCAAAGAAAATGCAACGTTGGCTTCAATAAAACCAGCTTTAGAACCGCAATCAAAAGTGCGCCCTTTTACTTGCAAACCCCAAAAATCTTGCTCATTTGAAAGCCGTATCATAGCATCTGTTAATTGAATTTCATTTCCTGTTCCCCGTTCTTGAGTGGAAAGAATATTAAAAATTTCTGGCTGCAAAATATAACGTCCATTGATGTACAAATTTGATGGTGCCGTTCCTTGTACTGGTTTCTCTACCATTTTTGTGATTTCAAAACCATTTGCAATCTGTTTGCCTTTCCCAACAATACCATATTTATGTGTTTCTCTAGGATCGCATTCCTGAACTGCTATAATATTTCCCCCACCCACCTTTTCATAAAGGCTCATCATTTCAGAAAGACAGCCCTTTTTCGTCTGTATCAACATATCGGGTAATAATAAAGCAAAAGGTTCCCCTGCAACTAATTCACGCGCACACCAAAGAGCATGCCCTAATCCCAAAGGTTGCTGTTGCCGAGTGAAAGAAGTTGACCCTGGTAATGGCTGTAAACGGTATAAGTGTGCAAGATCTTCTTTCTTTCCACATTCAGCAAGTGTCGTGTATAATTCAACTTGCGCATCAAAATAATCCTCAATGACTGCTTTGTTACGTCCAGTCACAAAAATAAAATGCTCAATACCAGCTTCCCTCGCCTCATCCACAACATATTGAATAACAGGTTTATCAACAACTGTTAACATTTCTTTAGGAATCGTTTTTGTCGCAGGAAGGAAACGCGTACCAAGACCTGCTACTGGGAATACTGCTTTCCGGATTTTACGCACACTCACCCTCCTCAATGAATTCATATAACTTTTTTGTTTTATTTATCATATGTTTTTACGAAATGGTAAAAAAGATATCTTATTGTTTTGATTATCATTATAATGGGCAATCAAAAATGTAAAAAGAGTCTGAGAATTTATTGAAAGGATTAAAACGAATTATTTATTTCAGTTTTTTCCTCTTCTTGATCATATTATCGATTAAACTAGATACAAAATAAAGTTATTGCACATCTAATAAATTGAATATTAATGGGGATTTCAAAATGCAAAAAACAGAATTGAAGACTTTCTCTTTTTTAGAGAAGTCAATAGCTTGGAGAACTCTTTTCACTGTCTCTGCCGTTATTTTTTCTGCTTTTTTTATGTTTTTTATATCCCTTTCATATGCTGATAGCGGATTTAAACACTGGATTAAAGAATTTAAAAAAGTAGCTATTGCTCACAATATTACCCCTTCTACGTTTCATATGACGTTTCAAGGTGTTAATGCCATTGATCCTGAAGTTCTAAAAAGCGCCGCATACCAACCGGAATTTGTTGCTCCTTCCTGGAACTATTTCGATAATCGTGTCCATGATATTGCAATTGAGGAAGGACGGCGCCAAACTCAAAAATGGAACAAATGGCTTCTTCAAATTGAAAAACGTTTTGGTGTTGACCGCAATATTCTGCTTGCTATTTGGTCAATGGAAAGCAACTATGGGAAGGTTTTAGCCAATAAAAGTGTAATGCGTGATACCATTCGCTCTCTTGCAACTTTAGCCTATGCTGATAAAAAACGTGCAAAATATGCATATACACAGCTGATTGCTGCTATGAAAATTCTACAAAGTGGCGAAATTAAACGCTCTCAACTCACAGGATCTTGGGCCGGTGCATTGGGGCATACACAATTTATTCCAAGCAGTTATCTCACCTATGCAGTTGATATGGACCAAGATGGACGGCGTGATATCTGGAACTCTGTTCCAGATGCTCTGGCTACTGCAGCTAACCTTCTCCACAAAAATGGCTGGCAACCTAATCTTATTTGGGGAGTAGAGGTAAAAGTGCCGCAGGGGAAAAACCTTCCTGAAGGCTGGTATTCCTTTGAACAATGGAAAAAATTAGGTGTAAAACACGCAAATGGGCATCCTCTTCCTACATTAGCTGAACAAGCAATATTAAAATATCCAGATGGAGCAAAAGGACCTATATTTTTAGTCACAAAAAATTTCTTTGTTCTGAAACATTATAATAATGCAGATCGTTATGCGTTTGCTGTTGTCCTTCTTGCTGATCGCATTGCTGGACATCCTGGATTGGTGAACGATTGGCAAAGACCTTTTCAACCTCTCACTTTCCAAGAATGTAAAGAACTACAATCTCGCTTAAGTGCACTGGGCTATTATAAAGGGAATGTCGATGGAAAAATTGGAACAGCTTCTCGCAAAGCAATTAAAGCTTTTCAACTGCGTCACGGTCTAAAAGCAAATGGATATCCATCATCTCAAGTGCTTTTGCTCCTTCGCAAACAATAATGGAGACTAAGGTTTTGTCTTCTTTTCGCCTGATATACTTGACATTATTGCTTTTTTCACTTTCTATTGTGGGGATCTTACAGCCATCCCCAAGTAAAGCAACGAACTTCTTCAAATGGTTATCACAACAAAACAAACAGACACAGCAGCCACCGCAAATTATAGAACAAAAAATAGACAAGCCGCAAAAAAAGATCGTAACACAAAAAAACATACAAAAGCTAAAAAATGAGAATGCAAAACGCATTCTTGTTGTAGGGGATTTTGCAGCCTCTGCTGTTGCCGATGCACTTAAAAAGTTTTTTATAAATAATAGCGATATCGTTATCATGAACAACACAATACCAGCTTCCGGCTTAGTTCGAACGGATTATTATTCTTGGCAAAGCAATATTTCTAAACTCATTGACCAAAATAGCCCCGATGTTATTATCATGATGATCGGTGCAAATGATAATCAACCCATCACAGATTCTCATAATATGATTAACACAGATCAGTCAGAATGGATGCGCATCTACAAACGAAGAATTATCGAAATTACTGAAAGTCTTCACGCCTCTGGAAAATCATGGATATGGATAGGTCAGCCTTCTTTTGGAAATGACCTTTTGACACAAAAAATGAAAATTTTTAATGCGCTCTATAAACAAGAAACAGAAACAGCAGGAGGGTATTTTCTCGATATCTGGAGCGGCTTTAGTGATGAAGAAGGAAATTTTTCTTTTTCAAGCTATGATATTAATGGAAAAACAACCAAATTACGCACCAATAATGGCATGCATTTCACCCCTGAAGGAAAAAAAAAACTTGCCTCTTATTTAGAAAAACCATTGAAAAATATTTTAAATTTTTACGCCTTTTCTCATGAAAATTCATACTCAACCGATAAAGCTATTCAAAAACTTATACAAGAATCAGAGAATCAAGAGCGGAGTAAAATTATGCGTCAGCCTCCAATGAACCTCGATGATATGGTACAAAAAAACACTCACCTTTTAGGCAAACGAAAGTCAAGTTTTATAAAAAAATCATGGTTTCCACCAAATGGGCATCAAAAAGATCGAGCTGATAATTTTTCTTTCCCATAATGTCTATTTAAAATACAAAATCTATTTTCCTCTATAAACAAAAAGCGAATAAGATAAAAAACTCTGTTTACAGAGCTATAATGAAGAGAAAATTTGCATAAATCACAACTGCACCTTTCGAATAATATGAAAACGGCATGGTGTTAACCATACCGTTATATCTTATAGTCCACGTTTGTTAATCATTGCCTCTGGGAAAGGCATTCGTCCCCGAAAAGCTTTATAAAGCTCCTCTGGATCACGACTTCCTCCAGCGGAGTAAATAAAACGTTTCAACTTAACAGCAAGCTCTGAATTAAAAACATCTCCCGTTTCTTCAAAAGCTTGAAAAGCATCAGTATCAAGGACTTCCGACCACATATAAGAATAGTAACCAGATGCATAACCATCCCCCGCAAACACGTGCATAAAATGTGGGGGACGATGACGCATAATAATTGTATCAGGCATTTGCAGCTTTTCTAATTCTTGGCGTTCAAACACTGTTGGATCCGTGACTGTTTCGCCTTGATGAAAAGCCATATCCACTAAAGCTGATGAGATAAATTCAACGGCAGAAAATCCTGCATTAAATGTCTGTGCTACTAAGACTTTATCTATCAACTCTTGTGGCATAGGATGGCCTGTTTTTGTATGTATAGCATAAGATTTTAATATCTCTGGTACTGTTAACCAATGTTCGTAAAGTTGAGAAGGTAGCTCAACAAAATCACGTGAAACAGATGTTCCCGACACAGATGGCCATGTGACATCAGAAAGCAAACCATGCAATGCATGTCCAAATTCGTGGAAAAGCGTACGTGCATCATCAAGTGATAAAAGAGCAACTTCCCCTTTAGGTGGTTTAGCAAAATTACAAACATTGTAGATAATAGGCTTTTGTCCGCCATCCAATTTATGTTGTGATTGCAAACTACTCATCCACGCACCGGAGCGTTTTGAAGAACGCGCAAAATAATCACCAATAAAATGCCCAAGTAGACTTCCATCAGACTTTTTTACTTCCCACAAACGTGCATCAGGATGCCAAAGTGTAACAGCGTTTTTTTCTTCAAATGTAATGCTAAAGAGTTTTTCGGCTACCCCAAAAGCCGCTTTAATCATAAGATCAAGCTGAAAATAATATTTAATCTCAGCGCTATCGAAAGAAAGTTTTTCAGTACGAAGCTTTTCAGCATAATAACGCCAATCCCAAGCAGCTAAAGATTCATTGCTGCCCTGATTGTTGGCAAAATTTTGTAAGTCAATTTGCTCAGTAGAAGCTTTCGCTCTTGCGCGCTTCCATACAGGCATAAGCAAATCCATAACGGAATCAACACTTTTAGCCATAGTATTATCGAGCTTCAAATCCGCGAAAGATTTATATCCCAATAATTTAGCCTGCTCATCTCGAAGCGCAACAATCTCTACAATAATTGTTTTATTATCATTCTTGTTATTATTTTCACCACGTTTAGCCCAAGCTTGGAATGCAACCTCACGCAAATCACGACGATCAGAGAATTTTAAAAAAGGTTCAACAATCGAACGTGCTAGTGTTAATGCATACGCTTCTTCATTGCCTCTTTCACACGCAATTTCCTTCATTGAAGCAATGAGATCTTGTGGTAAACCAGATAAGTCTGTTTGTTTTAAAAACAGAATCCATTCAGCTTCATCATTTAAGACATTTTGTCCAAAAGTAGCATTTAAAAAAGCAAGTCTTTCATTAATTTCCAAAAGCCGTTTCTTAGCTTTTTCATCGAGTTTTGCCCCATGACAAACAAACTTTTTCCACCATAATTCAAGAACACGTGTTGTTTCACTCTCAAATGTGCCCAGCTGCGACTGTTTATAAAGCACATCTATTTTCGCAAATATCCGCGCATCCATCATCATTTTTGAAGAATAACAAGAAAGTTTTACAACGAACTCTTGCTCTAGCTGTTGAATTAATACATTCGTATGAGCACTGGTGCGTAAGAAAAATATTGAACAGACACGATCAAGCGCTTTGCCGCAAAGCTCAAAAGGCTGCAAAAAATTCTCAAGCGTTGGTGGTTCTTGCACCATCGCAATTGCCTCTAGTTCTTCTTCTGCTTCTTGAAGTGCCTGTTCAAAAGCGGGTTTAAAATCTTCATCACTTATAGAAGAAAAATCAGGAAGACCTGAAAATCCCTTCCAGTCCAGCACTGCTGCTTTTGTCATAATACTTTATGTCTCCATTATAAATTTAAACTGTAACAATTATCTTTACGACACAAATTGATAACATACTAAAACTATTTCGTGAGTTTCAAAACTACCTTTCAAAACACTATTGAATAAAAAACCTTAAAATCGTAAAGCTCTTCCATTTCAAACCATATTATATTGAAGCAATAAAGATTATTCGCTCGCACATCACAATAGAATTGCATATTAACAAAAACACTTGGAGAAAAGCATAATCTCCACTCTTTATAAAATATTGCTGTAGATTCTTTTGAAAATCGCAAACTGCATTAAAGAAATGATGGTAAAATCAGAACTGATTTTTACATTTACGTTTTTATATTATCCTCAAATTAAGCTGTATTCTCGTTTTAGTGATTCAGAAACTTGTTTATAACTTATAATTTACCCTTGACTTTACTTCAAATATTAACAATTGGGAATATAGCTGGGGAGTTTTTTAAATCTTCCATAAACTTTTGTTTTTATCTCATCTATTATCTAGATTTACAACTCTCCAACTCTTCAGGAGGTACTTTATCATGACTGAAATCAAAACGGACTTCGACTTCAAAAATTTTTCTCCTGAAGCTCTCGCTGAAAACTTAAAGAACCAGCATTTTGCAGACTCTATTGATATCATCAATGACCTCGATATCATGGAACGTGTAACTATTCTTAGTCTTCTGCCTCTTGATTATGTTATCGAACTTTTTGATAAACCAGAGCTTGAGCAACCTTCTGCCATCCTAGAACTTCTCCCTATAAATCGTGCTGTTGAAATTCTTGATGGCATGTCTGCTGATGCTGCTGCAGACGTCTTTCAAGAAATGGATAAAGAAACCCGCACACGACTTTATGCCTTGCTTAACTCCTTAACGCGCGCTGAACTTAAAAAACTCACCAGTTATCCTGATCATACAGCAGGAGCACTGATGACAACAGAGTTTATAGCCGTTCCTTCAAACTGGACCATACAAAAAACTTTGGATCACATTCGTGAGGTCGAGCGAACACGTGAAACAGTTTATACCAGCTATGTAATTGATCCCAAAACAGGTACTCTTCTCAAAGCTGTTTCCCTGCGTAACCTTATTCTTGCCTCACCTGATGAACAAATTCTTAATGTCCCTACCCATGACTCGCCCATTACAATATCACCCTTCACACATCATGAAGATATCGCACGCCTTTTCCAGCGCCATGATCTTCTCTCTGTGCCTGTAGTTGATGAAAGTAACCATGTCATTGGTATTGTAACCGTTGATGACGTGCTTGATACTATGGTCGATGAGATGAATGAAGATGCCTATAAATTTGGGGGTATGGAAGCGCTTAATAAGCCCTATATGCAAATTAAGTTTCCTGAAATGATGAAAAAACGTGGCGGATGGCTCGCTTTACTCTTTATCGGTGAAATGCTGACAGCAAGCGCTATGCAACATTTCGAAACAGAACTCGAAAAAGCGATTATTCTTACACTGTTCATACCTCTCATTATGAGCTCAGGAGGAAATTCCGGCTCACAGGCTACATCCCTTATTATCCGTGCATTGGCTTTACGTGAACTCACGTTGAAAGACTGGTGGAAAGTGATCATTCGTGAAATTCCAACAGGACTATCCCTTGGTCTCTTACTAGGAATTATTGGTGTTACGCGCATTGCTCTTTGGCAAAAACTGGGTATCTACGACTATGGCCAACATTGGATTGCTATTTCGACAACAGTGGGTACAGCTTTAGTTGGAATCGTTACCTTTGGTTCTCTTTCTGGATCTATGTTGCCTTTTATTCTTAAAGGTTTAAAATTTGATCCAGCAAGTGCTTCTGCTCCTTTTGTGGCAACTTTAGTAGATGTCATGGGCATTATAATCTACTTTTCTGTAGCTTCTCTCATTTTGTCAGGAACTCTTCTTTAAACATGTAAAGTAAAAACTCTTACTTATGGAAAAATCTTGTCATGTAACCTAAGATTCTTTCCATAAGAGAATAAGCTTTATTATTTATTTTCTAGCGCACCGCTCTATAGATAATTTATTATTTTTTTGAATAACAGCTCCGAATAACGTAATTTTACCTCATCATAAAGCTTCTCATATTAAATCGATTAAAGTCATCTTCTTGCCAGTCACAAACGAGATCGGTGTATGGCTAAAAACTATTCAAGAAAAAATAAAATACTTCTTATATCCTCTCTCTCTCGTATCAAAAACTGGCGCAATATTGACAGCTGAGAAAGAATAATAATGATGATACTCAACAGGCTTTATATTTCTTCACAAAGGCGTTAATAGTATACTATTCGCGTATGTTATATCATTTATGAGCCCTATCATGGAATGGATGTAGTGTACGTTAAGCAATCTCTCTTAAGTACATGAATATGCAACAAAAAGTATATTCTGTTTAAAGTGTTCTGTTTGGCATAAAAAGCATACTCCTATTAGAGAGTGCAATTAACAAAAGTGTAAGGCAATGCACTATCTCCATGGTTTAAAAGATATTACTTTAGATGCTTTTGAAATCATAAATTGGATTAACAGCAAAGATGGGAATTTTCTTTGGATGCCTTCATATTCTTTCTAAATAAGACTGTATGACGGGTTCATAAATAAATCAAACAGATATAACTCTTGCCCTAATCTGGCATACAAAAGCTAGAACTTCTTATAAAATTCTTAATCGTCTCAATATCTACCTCAAATACACGATTGCATTAGATCTGATTTTGATTGACAAGTTATGGAATAAGACAAAGCTTTATTTAGAATAAAAATGTTGTAAAGTTGTCAATAAATTGGCTATGGATTGAGAGATATTCCGGATTTTTATCAATCTCTTTGCAAAACAACAACAACAATACCGCTAGCTTTATACTTACTTACTCTTACAAGAATTCATATAAATTTCTTGTGTCATATTGATAAAAATCAAATTGACTGTGATTTTTGGGATAATTCTTAACTCGAGAATAGAACATACGTACTATAAAAAACTTTTACGAAGCTTCAGAAATTGAAGCTCAATAGAGCCTTAAAGACTTGGATAAATAGTTTTGCCATAAAAATATTGCCTCCATCTTCCAAAATTATAAAAAAACATGTAAAAGGTTTTCTAATAGTCAGGCAAAGAATGTAAAGACTTTGCCTCAAATGAAATTTCATTAAACGAAAAGAAGAAAATTTATGCAATTGCGTAACATTGCCATCATTGCCCACGTTGACCATGGGAAAACAACGCTTGTAGACGGGCTTCTCAAGCAATCAGGAAACTTCCGTGATAATCAGCGTACAAGCGAACGTATGATGGATTCAAATGATATTGAGAAAGAACGCGGAATTACAATCCTAGCGAAAGTGACATCTGTTGTTTGGAAAGATACTCGAATTAATATTGTTGATACACCAGGACACGCCGACTTTGGTGGAGAAGTTGAACGCATCCTCAATATGGTTGATGGAGCCATTGTACTTGTTGATGCTGCTGAAGGACCAATGCCACAAACAAAATTTGTCGTTGGCAAAGCATTGAAAGTGGGATTGCGCCCTATTGTTGCTATTAATAAAATTGACCGACCGGATGCACGCGTTGATGAAGTCATTAATGAGGTTTTTGACCTTTTCGCTGCTCTTGATGCAACCGATGAACAGCTTGATTTTCCTATTCTTTATGGATCTGGACGCGATGGATGGATGGCTGAAGCCCCTGAAGGACCAAAAGATCAGGGATTAGGTCCTTTATTTGATCTTGTGACGCAGCATGTCCCTTCTCCTAGTGTAGCAGAAGGACCGTTTCGCATGATTGGAACTATTCTTGAAGCGGATCCGTTTTTGGGACGAATTATTACAGGACGGATTCATTCTGGCTCTTTGAAACCCAATCAAAATGTCAAGGTTCTTGGACAAGATGGAAAACTTTTAGAAACTGGGCGTATTTCAAAAATTTTAGCATTTCGTGGCTTAGAACGGCAACCTATTGAAGAAGGAAGTGCTGGTGATATTGTTGCGATTGCAGGTCTACAAAAAGGTACCGTTGCTGATACTTTCTGTGACCCTACTGTCAATGACCCCCTTACTGCCCAACCAATTGATCCTCCTACTGTTACTATGAGTTTTCTCGTCAACGATAGTCCCCTTGCTGGAACTGAAGGCGATAAAGTAACAAGTCGTGTCATTCGTGACCGATTGTTAAAAGAAGCAGAAGGCAATATCGCTCTTAAAATTGAAGAATCAGCCGATAAAGATTCTTTCTACGTTTCAGGACGAGGAGAATTACAGCTTGCAGTTCTCATTGAAAATATGCGCCGTGAAGGATTTGAGCTTAGTGTTTCACGTCCACGTGTTGTTATGCAAAAAGATGAAAATGGAATAACTCTTGAGCCAATCGAAGAAGTTGTTATCGATGTTGATGAAGAATATTCCGGTACTGTTGTACAAAAAATGTCTGAACGTAAAGGCGAAATGGTGGAATTACGTCCTTCTGGAGGTAATCGTGTCCGCCTTGTCTTTTATGCACCAACCCGAGGACTCATTGGTTATCAATCTGAACTTTTAACGGACACACGTGGTACAGCAATTATGAATCGCCTTTTCCATGCTTATGAACCTTATAAAGGAGACATTGCTGGTCGTGTTAATGGTGTTATGATTTCAAATGACAACGGTGAATCTGTCGCTTATGCTCTTTTTAATCTTGAAGATCGTGGACCTATGATCATCGATGCGGGTGTGAAAGTCTATCAAGGTATGATTATTGGCATCCACTCACGAGATAATGACTTAGAAGTTAATGTGTTAAAAGGGAAAAAACTCACCAATATGCGCGCTTCCGGAAAAGATGAAGCCGTAAAGCTAACGCCTCCCATTAAAATGACGTTAGAACGCGCCTTATCGTGGATACAAGATGATGAACTTGTGGAAGTAACCCCTAAAAATATTCGTCTCCGCAAACTCTATCTTGATCCTAATGAACGTAAACGTTTTGAAAAAGCACGTGCATCAATTTCAAGTTAATTTCATAATCTCTTTGGTAAAATATTTAATTGTATTGAGCCTCACTATATTCCAGAAAGGATGTCTCTATGAATATTAAGGAAATACCCGTAGGTAAAAATCCACCAGAAGATATTAACGTTATTGTGGAAGTCTCCCTTGGTGGTCAACCAATAAAATATGAGATGGATAAAAAGTCGGGTGCATTATTTGTTGACCGTTTTCTTCATACATCAATGGTTTATCCTGGAAATTACGGTTTTGTCCCTCATACGCTTTCAGATGATGGTGATCCTATTGATGTTCTTATCTGTAATACCCGTCCACTTATGCCTGGTTGTGTTATCAATGTTCGCCCCATCGGAGCTCTAATGATGGAAGATGATGGTGGTAAAGATGAAAAAATTATTGCCATTCCCACTACAAAATTAACAAAACGCTATATCAATATTCATGACTATACAGATCTGCCCGAGATTACACTCAAACAAATTGAACATTTCTTCAAGCATTACAAAGATCTGGAACCTGGAAAATGGGCTAAAATTGAAGGATGGCGTGATAAAAACTTTGCTCATGAATTAATTAAGCAAGCTGTTGAGCGCAATAAAAAAGTATAACGATTTTAATAAAATAAAGCCTATAAAAAAATAGGCTTTGTTATTTATTTTTTCTACGAGATGTAATCTCTAAAGGATTGCCATATCTGCTTTAGCTCTTCTAAATGTGTTGAAAAGTAAAGTTGTTTGTAGCGAGATATTGCGCCGCTTTTCAGAGAAATAGAAGAAGATGGGATTTTCCACTGCTTCGCAAGAAATTTAATGAGAGCTTTATTCGCTTTTCCATCTTCAGGAACAGCCCGAAGGCGTATAACCAGATATTGTTTTTCACCATCCCTACATTCAACCCCTATTATTTTGTCAACGGATGATTTAGGAATGAGATATACAAACAAAATCAAGTTATTTTCATCAACTTGATAAAACATGTATTCGCCTCAAGTAATATTTCTATAAATACATGTTTGCGTAAACGCGCCACATGAAAGTACGAATAAAATAAATAATAATAAAAACTATAATAGGTGAAATATCAATTGTTCCAAAATTTGGTAAAATTTGCCGGATACGGCTTAGAATGGGATTTGTAAGACGATATAGAAAGCTTCCTATCAAAACAACAAAGCGATTGCGCGAATTTATGATATTAAAGACATAAAGCCAAGAAAAAATGACACTAGCGATTAAAATATCAATATAAATCTCAAAAATCAAATCAATCGTTCGAAGCAATGCATAAATCATGCGTCATCCCTTTCAATCAAGGAAACAGAAGAGCGTATAGAAAACCTTCATTAAAGCAGGTCTGTGTATCAAAAAATGGTTTTATATTTCAATACTCTTTTTTCTTGAATAAAAACCAGACATCTAAATTCTTCATCTCTCTATTTAATGACGATGCAGTTAGAAAACAAATATCAAAATTAAAAATAGCACATAAAATAGAAGAAACAGCAAAAAATCTGAATATTCCTTAATAGGATTAATCTTAAATCTCATCGTTTTAATTATTAATTATAAAAAACAAACAAACTAAAAGCGGCCTTTTAAAGTCCGCTTTTAGTTTTAAAATTATTTCTGCAAAGCAGTCAAACGATTAAGAGCACTGCTAAAACCATCTAGCTGAACAAATAGATCATTCAAAGCTGGTTCACCTGCAGCAGCAATTGTCATCGCCAACTTTAACTTTTTTCCAGAACGTAAAGCTGCTACGTGATTTTTGTCAAAAACGACAGGAACTACACAACCTGCTGGTACACAAGTCCGGATACCGGTTTCGATAACAGCTTTTCCCTCATCAACTTGTAAACGAACAGGCTTAGAAACCAAAATGCCAAAAGGAACTGTTAAATTACCAGATACAACACCCTCAGCATCGAGAGTAAGTCCCATAGCCACAACAACACGCCCCTGCTCATTCACTTCTTGACGGTGCATAAAACAAATTCTTTTCCCTTCTTGTATACCACAGTTAATAGTCCACAAACCGTAGGTTTCAGTCAAAGAAGAAGCTCCATTTGGCAATGTCGCTGCCGCATCTTTTGATGCAGGAGGCTTTGAACTTGTTGCAAATGCAACAGATGAAATACTCAAGAGAGTAAAAACTATAAGTAAATTAAATAACTTTTTCATTTTATATTCCTGTTCTTTACATAAAAGATAAACATGTTTATTATTTATTATAATATAAAGCATCTTAATAAAAAAAGCTTTCTCATAATCATATAGCTTTTATAATGGTCTAAGGCTACCTCGAAATTCGCTGACAATTTTCGTATAAACGTGCTTTTTAAAAGAAACAGCAATCAACGGAAGGGTTTCTAGATCAATCCATTTCCATTGATCGAATTCTGCTTTATTGCCATCTGGTGGCGGATTAATCGCAATTTCAGAAAGCTTTCCTGTAAACTGGAAAGCAAACCATTTTTGTATTTGCCCACGATATTTATTTGTTAATGTGCACCCAATAAGTTCTTGTGGAAAATCATAATGGAACCAATTTTGTGCTTCTTTAATCAACTTTACAGATCGAATACCCGTTTCTTCATAAAGTTCACGATATGCCGCATCTAATGGTTTTTCATCTTCATCAATCCCTCCTTGAGGAAGCTGCCAACGATGAGATATGTCAATATCTGCATCTGCATGAATGGGCATCATTAAACGACGCCCAACCCACACTTTCCCCTCATGATTAAAGACAACAATCCCAACACATTTGCGATATGGAAGAATCTTCAAATTAATATCTGCATCCATTTAATATTCCTCAAAATCGCAAGCTATAGATATCAATTCTCACTTTAACACATCCTTATTGGGATCTGGTGGAAATGCTGCATTTGCCATTTCACCTCGTAACAGTTTATAGGCCTCATTCAATTGAATATCATCTTTAGGGTCTTTGGGAACAAAAGCAGCTGAACCAGATCCTTTATTACTTTCTCGTTTTCCTTTGATATGTCCTTTTAATGCAGACTCACCAACTTTTACATCATAACCTTTATATTTTTCAGGAAGTGGTTGCTCTACAATAATATCAGGCGTAATCCCTGTTCCTTGAATAGAAGTGCCTGATGGCGTGTAATAAAGTGCTGTTGTTAAGCGTAAAGCCCCATTTTCACCCAAAGGAATAATTGTTTGAACAGATCCTTTACCAAAAGACTGCGTCCCTAAAATTGTTGCACGACGATGATCTTGCAATGCACCCGCAACAATTTCAGAAGCACTTGCTGAACCACCATTAATAAGAACAATGAGCGGTTTTCCATTGATGACATCACCTGGCTTCGCATCAAATCTTGTCACATCACTCTTTTTGCGCCCACGAGTCGACACAATTTCACCTTTATTGAGAAAAGCACTCGAAACATTAACAGCTTGATCTAAAAGCCCACCCGGATTAAGCCGCAAATCAAGGACGTAACCTTTTAGCTTATCTTCAGGAATTTTAGATTGGATATCTTTAATTGCCGCTAGAAGATTATTTAATGTCTGTTCAGAAAACTGGATAACTCTTAAATATCCAATATCACCCTCAACCCGATATTTCACCGCTTTTACTTTGATAATATCACGAACAATCTTCACTTCAAATGGCTTATCAACGCCAGAACGAATAATTGTTAAGGTAATTGGTGTTCCAGGAGCACCTCGCATCTTATTAACAGCTTCATTCAATGTTTGACCATTCGTTTGTACATCATCAATTTTTGAAATAAGGTCTCCTGCTAGAATACCTGCTTTTGAAGCGGGAGTATCATCCATTGGTGAAACAACTTTAATTAAGTTTTTTTCCATAGTGACCTCAATACCAAGACCTCCGAACTCTCCTTTCGTAGAATCCCGCATATCCTTGGCTTCTTCAGCATTCAAATAAGATGAATGAGGGTCCAGTGATGTGAGCATGCCATTGATAGCATTTTCAATAAGCTTTTTATCATCTGGAACTGTAACGTATTGCATACGCACACGCTCAAAAACATCGCCAAATATAGCTAGCTTTTTATATGCATTATCTTCATTATTCGCAGCAACAGACTGCACCATAATCATTGAACAGGCGCCGAGCAATACCCCAGCGACCAAAAGAATAACTTTACGAATCATTTTGGCTCCTTCTTATTTTTTCAGTCTGCCACCAAGGAGTTGGATTTACAGGTTTTCCCTGCTTTCTAAACTCAATGTAAAGCATTGGAGAAGTTTTTCCTATATCCAATGCAACACTGTTTGAAATAAATTGCATCTCCATTATACCCAGAGGCTCACCTGAAAGAACAAACTGCCCCTGTTTTACATTAATTCTCGACATTCCAGTAAAAATGATATGATAACCATTTCCAACATTGAGAATGATTAAATGTCCGTAAGAACGAAATGGCCCAGCAAAAGCAACAAAAGCATCCACAGGTGAAATAACAACAGCTCCTGACTCTGTTTCTATCGTTTCACCAAAGCGCGTAATCTGCGAACTTTTGTTAGAGTGATGTATTCTTTTTCCTGAAACAGGAAAAAGTAAAGAACCTTTTCGGCTTTCAAAATTGGACTGTTCTAACAATTGTAAACTTTTCCGTACCTGTACTGATGCATCAGAGCTAAGTTTTGACTGACGATCGAGCTCTAAAATCAATTCTTCCAAAGACTGCGCTTTTTTAGCAAGAGCAATATTTTTTTGTTGCTGTTCTGTAAGTTCTTTTTCTGATTTTTTTTGTAGTTTGTTTTTTTGGTCTAATAAAAGCTCTAGACGTTTTCGCTGCTCTGCTTGATTTTGCAGTTTTGTCTTTAATGCCGTATATTCCGTAGTAATGGAATTACTCAAATTGGTCAACTCCTTGAGTTCCCCTTTTAAATCTCGTGTTTTCTCTTGCATCTGAGGAATAACAGTACCTAATAAAACAGAACTACGTATAGAAGCCAACGCGTCTTCTGGCTGTATCATAAGAGCAGGAGGCGGATTCAATCCCATACGTTCCAAAATTGCAAGAACTTCCGCAAATTCAGCACGACGATTTTTTAAACTTTGATAGACTTGTACCCGCTTTTCTATCATTTTTTTAAGCTTTTCTTCCCTTTTAGCAATATCATCTGCTACTATACGTTCTTCTTTAGCCGCCTTTATGAGTGCATCACTCAAAACACGTTGATCTTTTTTTAAATGCTCAACTTGATGCATAAGAAAAGTAACACGCTCACGCGAAAGTGAAATATTTTGGCGAATTTCTCCCAATTCTTTATGTACTTCCGTACTCCTCATTTCTTCCGCATGCGATACAGAAAAGCAAAAAAACATACTCAAGAGCAGAATGACAAATATGACGCACTCCTCATATAAATATAGCATCTTTCTATGAAGAAGCTTTTTCATTTGCAAAAACCATGACACCTCATCGTATACATTAGAGATGCTTTAAATGGTGTCAGCTAAAACAATATTAATAAACATATAAATAAGTGCTAAAAATTGAACAAAAATATTAAAAACGATGATACGGATGATTATTTTCAATTGTTACAGCGCGGTAAAGTTGTTCTGTAAGAAGAATACGTGCAATTTGATGTGGCCACGTCATCAAACCAAAAGATAAAAGAAAATCAGCACGCTTCCTTATTTGTTCATTATGCCCATCAGGTCCTCCCAAAGCGATGACGACATCTCGAATGCCCTCATCACGATAACACCTCAATTTTTCAGAAAAAGAAGTTGAAGAAATCGATTCTCCACGCTCATCTAACACAATTAATCGACATTTTTCAGGTAAAAATTCAATAAGTTTTCTCCCCTCTTCCTCCATACGTTGACAAACTGTTTGAGCACGACTTTCTGGTATCTCTTGTAACTTTTTTAAATGCAAGCCTACATCTCCAGAAATTTTAGAAAAACGATCCAAATAATGCTGAACTAATTTTTGCTCCGCCCCACTTTTCATACGACCAACCGCAAAAACAGAAATTTGCATTTTAATGATCTCCGAAGAGAAGCAAAGCCGTATCGTTTAAATCCGGCGTCATCCATATTTTTTCTAAATTATAAAAAAGACGAATTTCTGGACGAAAAAGATGAATGATAATATCACCTGTATCAATCAATACCCAGTCACCTCCAGCAAGCCCTTCTACACGCGCAAGCCCCTGCCCACTATCTTTCCAAGTATGTAATAAATGATCAGCAACAGACGATACATGACGCTGCGAATTTGCTGAAGCTATGACTATATAATCAGCCAAAGATGACTTCCCTCGAATATCAATAGCAACAATATCTTCTGCTTTTGTATCTTCTAAACTCTTGAGAATAACTTCAAGACTCTCACTCACAGAAAAAACTTTTTTTTCTTTTGAAGGCATAATATTGTAAGAGTGTTTGTGTGCAACGTTTTTCAGATCAATATCCTTTCTTATCGTTGTGGAATCTAAAAAAGAGACTTCTCTAAAGAGAAGCAGAATCTTATGAAATGTTCAAGAAAAATCATTCTTCTTCAAACGAAGGTTTGTTGAAGACTGAAAAGATAAAGGTCCATGCAAATAAGTCCAAACTGGTGGCTTGATAAAAGGTAATCGCTTACTTTCTCTCTCATCCAAACGAAAACGGCGATAAATATGTGCCATAGGAGAAGAAAGTGCTGACCGATTTCCTAAAGGACGATCAATAATCGCAATAGGAAGCATAGAGACGATATCATGCCATCGATACCAATGATGTATCGTCGCAAAACTATCTGCCCCCATAATCCATACAAAATTTACGCCACTGTAATGGGTAAGAATATGAAAAATCGTATCTACTGATACTTTGCTCCCTATAGCCTGTTCAAAACCTGTTAAGCGAATTTTTGGATGGTCAATAAGTTTAAAACTTAATTGCATTCTCTCCTCTAAAGAGAGCAACTGTGTACAATCCTTTAAAGGATTTCCTGGAGTGATCATCCACCATAACTGATCAAGATGCAAACGCCGAATGGCAATTTTTGCAACAAGAAGATGCCCCGCATGCGGTGGATTAAAGGAACCACCAAAAAGACCCACAACATTAGATCTTTCAACATGTGGCATACAATTTTTCCATGGAAAAAATAATGTTCTCAAGCTCTAACCTGACCATTTCCTTTAACGTGATATTGAAATGATGTTAGCTGTTCAACACCTATGGGACCACGTGCATGCATTTTTCCTGTTGCGATACCAATTTCCATTCCAAAACCAAATTCACCTCCATCAGCAAATTGTGTAGATGCATTGTGCAGCAAAATAGCTGAATCTAAATGATTAAAAAAATTCTTCACCACTTCCAAATCCTCAGCAATAATCGATTCCGTATGTCCTGATGAATAACGCTTGATATGAGCAATGGCTCCCTCAACACCCTCAACTGTTTTAACAGAAAGAATAGCATCAAGATATTCATGCGACCAATCTTCTTCAGAAGCTAATTTGACATCTGGTATAAGAAAAACAATATCTTCTGTGGCGCGAATTTCACATCCCTTCTCCTGTAAAGCAGTTAAAACAGGAAGAAACTTTTTTAATGCTTGGCTGTCAATGAGAACTGTCTCAACAGCACCGCATATCCCTGTTCGCCGCAGCTTTGCATTTAAAACAATATTGCGTGCCATATCTAAATCTGCCGATTTATCAATATAAATATGACAAAGTCCCTCCAAATGAGCAAAAATTGGAACACGTGCATCAGACTGAACGCGGGCAACAAGGCTCTTTCCACCACGTGGTACGATCACATCAATCGCTCCATCCAATCCTTTGAGCATTTCCCCAACGGCAGCACGATCTGTCGTTCCAACCATTTGGATAGCATCTTTGGATAAACCAGAGCGCTCTAAACCTTGTACCAAAGCTAAATGAAGAGCATGAGAAGAATGAAAACTATCCGAACCACCGCGCAAAATCGCAGCATTACCTGCTTTTAAGCACAAAGAACTCGCATCAACTGTAACATTGGGACGACTTTCATAAATAATGCCAATCACACCAAGAGGTGTTCGTACACGACTTATATGAAGCCCATTTGGACGTTTCCACGCACTCATAACCTGTCCAACAGGATCAGATAAACGAGCAACTTGACGAACACTGTCTATCATTGCACGTAAACGCAAGTCATCTAATTTTAGCCGATCAATCATTGCAGCTTTCAAATTATTCTGAGCAGCATTCTCTAAATCTTGACAATTCGCCCGTAAAATTTTATCTGACTGAGCCTCTAGACTTAAAGCGATCATTTCTAATGCATTATTCTTTTGCTCAGAAGAAGCAACGGCCAACGCTGCAGCGGCATAGCGTGCTTTTTGTCCCATATCTTTCATTTGTTCTTCTAAAGTCATCGTATTATCCACTCTGCGAAAACAATAAAAACAAAAGTAACTTTTTTAAACAGAATTGATCAAGCAACGTACAATCATATCATTACGATGCACCATAGCAGAGCGCGCCTCATACCCAAGAATAGCTTCAATTTCTTCACTTTTATGTCCTATAATGCGTACAGCCTCATCTTTGTCATAGCTTACAAGTCCACGCGCAATCTCAACCCCATCTGTACCAACAATTGCAACCGTATCCCCACGCTGGAAATTTCCCTCAACGCCAATAACCCCTGCTGCTAATAACGATTTTCCTGTTTCAAGAGCCCTAATGGCTCCTTGATCAATCGTCAAAACACCAGATGGATCTAAATGACCAGAAATCCATGTTTTCCAAGCATTGACAGATTTCTTACTTGCCGCAAAAAAACTCTTGCGTTCACCTTTGTCAATTGCAGCAAGGGGATTCATACGCTTGCCTGAGGTGATAATCATTGCCGTTCCAGCAGCATTAGCTATTTTTCCGGCTTCAAGCTTAGTCTTCATTCCTCCCCGTGAAAACTCTGAAGCAGCAACATCTGCCATTTCTTCGATATCATGCGTAATGGATGCAACAAAAGGTATAAATTCAGCCGTAGGATCACTATGGGGAGACTTTGTATAAAGACCATCAATATCAGATAAAAGTATTAAAAGATCTGCCCCCATCATTGTTGCCACACGTGCAGCTAAACGATCATTATCACCATAACGAATTTCATTTGTCGCAACAGTATCATTCTCATTAATAACAGGTACTGCTCTAAAACGTAAAAGTACATTAATCGTTGCACGTGCATTGAGATAACGCCTTCGCTCTTCCGTATCAAATAAAGTGAGCAAAATTTGGCCTGTTTTGAGCCCATGTTGAGCAAGCGCATCACCATAGGTTTTAGCTAACTCAATTTGCCCCAAAGCAGCACATGCCTGGCTTTCTTCCAATTTCAAAGCCCCCTTAGGAAGCTGTAGCAATGTCCTTCCTAAAGCAATAGCACCTGAAGACACCAACAATATCTCTACACCTTTTTTGTGCAATTCAACAACATCACTAATCAAGCTTTTAAGCCATTCAACCCGTAAACCTGCCTGAGGATCAACCAAAAGGGCAGATCCAATCTTGACCACAATACGTTTATAGTGTGTAAGTTTTTGCGATCCAACAGCCATCTCAATCAACCTTGCTATCCCCACTAATCTCCTCTTTGCGTGACATTTCAATAATATGTGCACCAGCACGCAGCACATTTTCTAAACCTTCGCGGCTAACGGCAGAAAACATCATAACAGGTTGGTCCGCAGCTCTTTGCAAAGCTTCCTGTTTCGTTTTACGCTCTTCAATCGTTAGCGTATCTATCTGGCTTAAAGCAATAATTTCAGTTTTATCACTTAGATTATTTCCATATGCCTCAAGTTCATGACGCACAATTTGATATGCTTTTGCAACATCTTCTTCTTGAGCAGAAATCAAATGAAGGAGGACACGACAACGTTCCACATGTCCTAAAAAACGGTCTCCAATTCCCACCCCTTCATGGGCTCCTTCGATTAACCCCGGAATATCAGCCAAAACAAATTCACGACCATCAATTCGTACAACACCAAGATGAGGATGTAGAGTAGTAAAAGGATAATCTGCAACTTTTGGCTTTGCCGCCGTTACAGAAGCTAAAAAAGTTGATTTTCCGGCATTTGGTAAACCAACAAGCCCCGCATCAGCAATTAACTTCAAACGAAGCCATATTGCACGCTCTTCTCCAGCCAAACCTGGATTTGCACGACGCGGTGCCCGATTTGTCGATGTTGTAAAGTGAAGATTGCCAAAACCGCCATTCCCTCCTTTTGCAAGGCGATAGCGCTGTCCCACTTCCGTTAAATCACATATTAACGTTGTATTATCTTCTTCAAAAATTTGCGTCCCAACCGGAACTTTAAGGATGACATCATCACCCTTCTCACCCGTCATATTACGCCCCTTGCCATGTCCCCCTGTTTTTGCTTTAAAATGCTGTTGGTAGCGATAATCAATCAGCGTGTTAAGCCCATCAACAACAAGAGCCCAGACATCACCACCCCGTCCTCCATTCCCTCCATCAGTCCCCCCAAATTCTATGAATTTTTCACGGCGAAATGATACTGCTCCAGAACCTCCATTACCAGAACGAATATAAACTTTAGCTTGATCAAGAAATTTCATTGGAAACACTCACTGAGGAATCAATCTCTCTACCTCTATAGGCAATACATTAATTTTACCAGTTTTTCATCATTGATAACAGAAAAACTGTCGCTATCGCTGATAACTCTTTGAGAAAAAAATCATCACATTTAAATAGGTTAAGTAAAGTTAAGTCTTCTTAAAAGAAGGTGCTATTCTTGTATTTTTTCCCTTAAATTCAAGCGCTAGAAGATAAAGCTCTACTGATTCTGATCGGCTTGCGGGTGGTTTAACATGGTAGACTTTTTTAAAATGCTGTTTTAATCTTGCAAGAAGAGTGTTTTCTGCTCCCCCTTGAAAAGCCTTTACTAAAAAATATCCCCCAGGCTTGAGAACCGAAAGAGCAAAATCAGCCGCAACTTCACATAAATAAATCGTTCTTAAATGATCCGTCTGACGATGACCTGTTGTTGGCGCTGCCATATCAGAAAGAACCACATCCGGTTTTGTCCCTAAAGTTTCAATTAATTTCTGCTGTGCATCTGTATGCAAAAAATCCATTTCCAACATGGCAACTCTAGGTAATGGATCAACATGTAAATAATCAATACCAACAACGCTAGGATCTTCATCACTTGACCCTACTATACGCTCAGCCACCTGACACCACCCCCCAGGTGCTGCTCCTAGATCAATAACCTTTTGACCTTTTTTCAAAAACCTATAGCGCTCATTAATTTCAATGAGTTTATAAGCCGCACGCGAACGATAACCATCTACTTTTGATTGATGGACATAAGGATCATTCAGATGCCTCTCTAACCATCGTCGTGATGAAGCTTTAATGGTTCCTGCTTTCTTTTTTACGCGCTGATATAATTCATGTGACCCTGAGCCTCCATAGCCACCTCTCGGTGTTTTTGTTATTTTTTTCATCGTTATTCATTGTCTCCATATTTAATTCTCTAACGCTTGAAATCTCTGCTCTTTCTATGACGACACCATACTCCATCGCGTAACATCAGCTCTATCAAAATTCCTTCCCTTAATCCACGATCAGCAACTCTTAAACGCTGACTTGGCCAAACTTCCCGAATAACATCTAAAATTGCACAACCAGCTAAAACTAAATCTGCTCTCTCGCGTCCAATAAAAGGACTTATGACACGTTTTTCTATATCCCATGATAATAGGCGTTGTGTCATAAGTGTAATGTCTGCATCATTCATCCAAATGCCATCCACTTTTTTCCTATCATAACGCTCTAAATTAAGATACATTCCTGCTAAAGTTGTAACCGTACCGGAGGTTCCCAAAAGATGAAACTTCGAACCTTGTGCTAACTCTCCTAATTTATGACGATCTGAAAAATTATTTAATAACCCTCGCACATAACTTTTCATTTTTTCAAAATCGTCTAAGCTAATATCATTCCCTCCAAAACGTTCAGCAAGCGTAACAACACCAACAGGAAGAGAAGTCCAAGCGATAATTTGTCGAGCTAAACGAAAAGAACGCTTTTGAGAAACATCAAGTAGCACAATTTCTGATGATCCTCCTCCAATATCAAAAAGCACAATTGCGTCAGTATTTGGTTCAACAAGTGTACTACACCCTGTAACAGCAAAACGCGCTTCTGTTTGCTGATCAACAATTTCCAATTCAAGACCTGTCTCCTCCAAAACACGCTGAATAAAATGTCTACCATTTTCTGCAGAACGACAAGCTTCCGTTGCAATCAAGCGATAACGCTTAATATGCCTTTGTTTTAGCTTTAAATGACAAATCTTTAATGCTTCAATCGCACGATCCATAGCTTGTGTATTAAGAAAACCGTTATTTATTAAACCTTCTCCCAATCGTACAATACGAGAAAAAGCATCAACAACACGAAAATATCCAGGTTTACTGGGAGATGCGATAAGAAGACGACAATTATTTGTTCCGAGATCAAGTGCCGCATAAAGAGGTGGAGATTTTACTGGATGGAACCGTCGAAGAAAAGGTGCTTTGAGTTTTTTTGTTTTTTGAGCACCTATCATTATCTGACTATGAAACTCAAAAGCTGCCTCAGATTGAACAAAAATCTGTTTCTGTTCATAATGTTTTTTTCTCTGTTGTCTCTTTATATCAATAAGGATAGAGTATGCCTCTGTTCGTGACAATGCAGAATGATTATTTGTATTACTACCGCACTGATCATACAACTGATCTGCTTTGGTATCGTATATTTCTCCTCGTTTCAATTCTTTTGAACCATAATTTAACGGGGTCATTTCCCTTATCCCTTGAGCGTTTCCCCCAATAAATAAACGCGAAAACTCTTCTGCTCATTTCTAAATAAAGCAATAATGCAGCATCAAATGATAAATACAAGAAATCACTCTTTCTTTTCCTATCATTAAAATTTTCTACACTAGCATCATTCAGATTTTTATATAATCTTTCGGTTGTTTCCGTAAAATCATGTTTCTCTTTATGAACTTAAAACTATAAATTAATCGTTTACGTTCACATCAATTTTTATAAATTATGCTCTTTTCTTTATACCATTTACACGGAGCACACCTCTATTGTAACAAACCTACACTATCATACTATTTACTGACTCTTAAGGTTACAACAACCTATACATTAGTACGGTTTATAAGAAAAATTTTTTTAATCTCGTTATCCACACACGAGCCTCGTTTGTTATATGCAATGAAATGGCTTTGATTATGCTGAAATAAAAGTTCTGTAGTACCACAAACTGCAATTACAATAGCTGTTATTTTGTGAATACCAATAAAAACTATCGTTCAAAAAAATCTCTAGAATTATAAATTTATCTGAAAAATATTAATGCATAATCAGACCGCTTTAAAAATCCATTTGAAGCTTAAAAAAAGAATTTAGTCTACTCATTATTGTAAGGAATAAATCGAGTATTTCTAATCTTTTTTACTTTTAATAAATAACGAAATAACTCTTTAAGCTTTATGGAAAATACTAACTTGATTTTCTATTACATATAAAGAACCTATTGTATCTTTACATTCATAAAACTCTCACTCTTTCCAATAAGTCACCTCGATATCATATTATATAAAAATTATTACTTATTTGACCTTATAATTTACACTCAAAAATATAATACAACGATTTATGAAAAAATGAATCTTATTAAAAAGACTCGATGGATTCTAAGGACGTAAAGAATTAAGTGCCGCATTTAACCCTTTAAATGGTACAGTAAAAGAAAATACCTTTCCTTCTTTAATTTTATAGGAAATACGTACCTTATTGTTCTGCTCTATTTGTCTAGTCAAAACCGGACCTACAGGTGATTGTGCCAAACAAACCGTTTCATTACATTGCGTATAATGAATAAGAACAGGTTTTTTGACATCTTTTACAAACATTTGAATCGGAACATTTATATCAGAATTTGGCAATGTTCGAAAAAGCATCACTGCTTGACCACTTGTCGTAGAAACAAGAGACCAACTAAAAATGGTATTTCCTTCTTGATCATGAACCGTCTGTGTCACATTACATATACCTTGCTTATGTTTCAGCTTTTGTTTTTCGTCACAAATCAAAGTCCAATCATAAAACTGCATAATAATTCGACGTGTTTCGCCAGGTTCTCCCTTAGGTATCGATAAGCGCGGTGGATGCACTGTATAAATATTATTGTTCTCGTTGGCAAAGCTTTCGCTCTTGCCTATTAAGGCAAGAGCAAACAGAACCTTTACTAACATACTTCTCGTTTTTACAATAACAGCTATTTTTTCTATTATCATCTCAACCTCAGAGTAATTCCAGCGCCTATTCCCCAATGACCTCCAGCACTTGTCACAGATACATTCGAGCGAATATTTCCATCTTCAGATGTATAACCAGCACCAATAGCAAATGCAGATTGACTGCGCCATAAACCACTCCCAAATGAAACACTTAAAGATCCTGGTATATCATAGTAACGTAAGTTGGACACCGCTAGACCAATAGCAGCAGCTTGTCTTGCTTCCTTGCGAACATCCTCAATAGCATAATTCAA
>NZ_JBHIPJ010000020.1:0-8317 GCF_042195945.1 Bartonella sp. AP30XZML
CGGTACCGATTTCTTCCGCCAACGATTTGCCAACCGTATCAGACAGGGCGATGCGCAGATTGTTAAAAAAGTTCTTGTCAAAAGAGCCACCCTCAAGAGCCGTTTGAACGCTCGTGCCAATGGCGGCTTTGATCAGGTTCTTTTCCGCCTCACGGGTGATGCGATCAACCAGAGGAGCGGTTTTTGGCAAAGATTGTCCAACACCTGCCATTTCCGTTATTTGGCTGGTTAAGCCTGCTGTTAACATCGATGAGACAATGCTGAGAACATTCTTTGAAGAGCCAAGCTCATGCAAGGCACCGGCAATATTGCCGCGATTATTGACAAGAGCCACAGCGCTTTTGTTAATCAGCGCTTGGACACCTGCCTGTATCGCCGCATTCATGGCGGTGCTCGAGCCAAGCCCCAAAGCACCGGTAATGGCACTGGCAGCGCCCGAGGCTGCTCCACCCGTAACCGCCGTGACAGCCAATGCCACGAGAGCCGCACCGGCTTCTGTCAGCCCTTGGGCTTTATAATCCCAGTCTTTAAATTCAGCCCTAACTGCTTGCCAATCCACTTGCTTGGATAATTCTGGATCATCACGCAGTTGCTTGATCCATGCCATGCCTGGGGAGCGAGACAATTGCTCAAGGGATTTGTCTAAATCACCGGTTGCCTGATACTCAACAACAAAGCCATCACCCGCATCAAGCTTTATGCCACCCTTAGCATCTATGGTGACATGCTCGATGGTCTCCTTAAGGTAACCTTTGTCCCTCTCACTCCACCACACAAGGTTTTCATTACGCTGATAAACGTCCTTAAAATCTTGATCCTTGTTGGTCAGAAACTTGATCTTCCCCTTATCTGATGCCAAATGCGTCTGACCACCACTTGATAGCCCTGCCGCATCAAGCGTGAGATCCCCATTTTGCGCATGCATGGAGAGGTTGCCCTCTGTTTCTATCGTGGTTTTGTTTGTAGTAACTTCTGTTGACTGTTGACGAAACTTATTCTTTTGCTTCGATTTGTCGCCTTCTTTGCCCCTCAGATCCAAATCAAAACTGTTAAAATCTTGCTCTGAAATCGCGTTGAGAGCGCCACCACTGGTGAAATCCCCATTGCCCTTGGCTTTAAACTTTCCCTCAAGGTTCAGTTCACCACCTGTGACAATGGTCAAATCTCCATCACTGTTGACTTCTGCCAAACGGTGCTCACTGCTTTGGGCGTTATAATGCCCTTTTTCCAATGTCTCCTTATGGTCACTCTCTAGTACTAATGAACCAAACGTAGCAGAACCATCGACAATCACCGTCATCGGACCGCCACTGCTCCATTGGCCACCAGTCATGCTTAAATCGCCAAGGGAGTGAATGTTTAAATCCTGTATAGAAATGATTTGAGCCTGCTGCCCACTGCGATCAACAAAACCATATTCATTCGTGTCACGGATTTTTGCAGTACCATCAATGATTGTCTTCGCATTGAGGGTGATGATATTCCCCAAGATAACCCCTGACGAATTGGCTAAAAGATCGCCACTGCTGAGATCGACAGCACCGCTGCCAAGCAAAAAACCACCATCATTAAACAAAGTTTGCGTGGTCGAAACATGCAATGCACCATTACTTGATATGGTGCCGCTATTGGTAAGACGGTCCGTCTCTATAGTGACGCCATTGCCTTTCAAACGTGCACTGGCAAGGTTTCCTTGCTGCGTTTTTGCCCCATAAACATCTTGTGCTAAAGAAGTGTTTGGTGCCAAATAAACGTGAGGCACTAAGACCTCTTGTCCGTCAACAAGGTGGGTCTCAAGCCAGATCATATCCTTTTTGATCCCAGCAATCTGCTGAGGCGTTAAGGGCTTGCCTAGCACTAACCCCAAGGGATCTTGCTGCTCCACAGCATTGTCATAGAGCCTTTGCATTTGAGCATTGGGATCTTCAACATCAAGAAGAGTGCGATTACCTGTCAGTTCAAAGATTTGCTCACCCACCAGACGATATTCAAAATAAGCATCCCCCAACTTTTTGAACACGTGCTCAGGCTTATAATTACCAATCTTTTTTAAGTAATAGTCCGATCCCAAAAATTTACTTGGGTTGATAAAGTCCTGTCGCGTCTCAACTAAAAACGGCACATCCGGTGATTGGGTCTGGTCCAATTCTGTCTTAACAGAGCTAAGCCCGTCTTGCGTTGGCACCTGTATGGATTCTGGTGCGGGTGTTTGGATACTTGGTGCAAAAAGCCCTTTGTGCCCTTTCAAACCATTGATAATACCGTCCAATCGATCATCACTAATCAGTGGTTTGGAACCATCAAAATCGGTGTTTTTAACACCAGCCAAACCTTTATCGCCAGAGCTTAAGCCAACTTGCTCAACCCCCTCACGCACCGCATGATTGTCAAGAGTGTCTGTAACCTTGGCATCAAGCGTGCCACCAGCTTCAATCGTGCCGTAAACAGCATCATAAGTGCGCGCGGTTGTTTTGGTATCAGTATAATGTCCCTCATCTGTAATGCCTCCCGCATGACACCCTGCATTCCACGGTCTGCATTTCTTCTCCCTGCGATGTGTTTCAGTTACAATCTTGGTTGTTTCGATTAAATCACGCCCCTCATTGAGCAGCGTATCACCCTGCATCTCAATGTTGCCATTGGCAGCAATCAAGCTATAGCTATTGCGGATATCATCGGCATGAACCGTGAAATGGCGCCCTACCAAAATCTGTGCAGCATTATTGGTAAAATGAGGTTGTTGACGGCTAATTGTAGTGTCAACATCTTCCTTTATCTGATGGTGTTTAACATTTGGGATAGGGGTCCATTCTCCTTGCACGTAACTGTGAGAAACCACTTTATCGCTAACTTCAACCCCACCTTCACGCATGTTGGTAAGCGCTGAGACATCGAAGGTCATATCGCCTGACACGGCTTCTAAAAGACCCGAGCTGTTGATCACATGACCAGCCCGCTCTCCACTTAAGCCACGGATGATGAGATTGTCTTCAGCAATGACATCGGCAAACTTATTAATAAAATCCCCATCTAAGGAGAAAATGGCAGATTTCTTGGCATAAATCAGCCCGCTATTGCTCATATCAGCGCTCACATTGAGCGCAACCCCATCACCACTTGAACCAATACCGCCGGCATTGTCCAAAACATCTGCGGTTAAGACAAAAGCACCACCACTTTTGAGAACACCGTCTTCACCATTTAAAACCAGAGCAACTTGCCCCAATGACGGATCATGACTTTTTGCTATAAGCGTAAAACTGTCACTGGCTAAAAGCTGACCGGAATTGGCTAAAGACCCAAGCTTCGCATCAACAACACCGCCCACCATAATACCGGAATTACTTAAAACATCATGGCTGTTGAGAGTAAGTACTCCGCCTTGCGCTTCCACAAGCCCAGTTTGGGTGAGTGTGACTGCCTTCAGCCTTACATCATAGGCGCCAACCTCACTTGTCTCACCCAGCGTCAAGGTGCCATCGGTTGAGAGCTCAACCCGCTTTTTAGAGACAATGCGCCCCGTTTGGCTGAGATTTGTTTGCGCATGCAAAGCAATGGTATCATTGCTTTCTATTGTGCCACTATTGCTTAAATCACCATGGCTGGTCAGTTGAAGGTCACCACGCTCAATCTCTATGTGCCCTGCTTGGATCACACTATCTGCAACAATATTGACTGCCCCTTGCGTCGAAATGAGACCATCAACATTCTCAAAACTGCCCACATCAATGCGCAAACCATCCCGCGCTAAAACATGCGCACCTTCATCATGTGTAGCGTTTTGTTGGTCTGAATTTGTCGTTTCAGCGCTTTTATTGACAAAAGACGTTGCAACAATCTTCATCTCACCGGCTAAAGCACTGAGAAGACCAGCCTCATTGTTTATATGACCAGCACGTGTCTCTTTCAGCCCACCAATACTGAGAGCCTCTTCAGCAATCATTCTGCCCTGTGTGTTGGTTAAATCACCATCACTGAATACGTCCATAGATTTTTTGGCGTAAATCAGCCTACTATTGCTGACATTCCCTGCCACATTGAGGGCAACATTCTCACCACTAGAGCCAAGCGCACCGGCATTGTCTAATTGCCCTGCGGTCACAACAAAAACGCCACCACTTTGAAGGACACCTTCGGATGTATTCTTCAGAAAGGCTTGTTGCGGATCGACGCCTTCTTGTGTGCTTACCATCAAATGCAAATCATCGGTTGCAATAAACGTCCCTTGATTGGTAAATGCACCAATATGAGCATCGATACTCTCACCGCGCATTGTGCCGCTATTGATAACCCCATCACGCACTTGAAGGGTTAATGCTCCTTCTTGGGCTTCCACAGTCCCTGCTTGGGTTAAAGCATCAGCACTCAAAACCACATCATAACTTAAAATCGTGCTCTCTTGAGAGGTTGTGAGCATGCCCCCCGCTGTCAAGGCAACCTGCTGCATACTGACAATATCACCCGTGTGATTGAGGGCACTATGGGCATCCAGCGTTATCTTCCCATTAGACCAGACAGTGCCTTCTTGGATCAGGGCACCGTGATGCGCATAAAGGTCAATTTTTTGCTCTGCCACTAAGCGCGCGCGTGATGTAAGCTCTGCTGCTTCCACCAAAAGAGAACCGCCGGCGCTATAATGTCCAGCGCCTACAGTGAGCCCATCATCGGCGCTCAAGACAATATTCCCCTTGGCACCAATATGGTTGTTTAAAGCGGTGATTTGATTGGTTTTAATGGTCAGATCGCCAAGGGAAGAAACCCCTGTTTGATCATTGTCTTGCATGCGGCTCAGATCAATTGTTGCTGCTTGGATCTCTAAAAGATCACCGGCGGCTATCCGCCCATTCCCCGCCTCAAGCTTTGCTGCCTGTAAATGCAAAGAACCCGTCGCTGACTGTTGACCATCACTCCCAATACCGCTTGCTAGAAGAGCATGAGACTGGAGCTTGATCAGATCGGCGTGCACATCAACAGTACCGCTCGCTGCAACGCGAGCTTGCTCAGCCAGTTCAACATGTTTCAAAGCCTTCAGCTCAACCGCTTCTTCTGAAAAAAGCAGATCTTTCACATGCACACTGTCGTGGTGAGAACGCGCTTTTACTGCTCCTTTGGCACGTGCTTTGGCAATTACCAGCTTGCCATCACTTGTCAATCTCATGGCGCCTGCATTGGCAACCATGTCTCCTCGCATCTTAACGCCCGCACCTTTATCATTGGCAATCACGCGGATCTGCCCCGCATACATTCCACCAAACTCACTGGAATCAATCGCCAATTCCGGCTCTTTGCCATCAGAACCAAGAGAAGTTGCTTCGCGTTTGTCATAATCAAAATGATTGCGCCCCGCGATAACAGCCAAATCTCCTTTGACCTGTATGGGACCCCCGACACTGATCTTGCGCGAAACAAGATCAAAAATATCTAATGAACTCCCATCAGCCCCACGAGCGCCTATGGTGATATCACCACCCTCAACACGCAACCCACTCAAAGCACCATCGGCTCCAATAATCGGTTGTCCAGTCGATAAAGTCACCCGTGGTGTATTAATAAAGCCACAACCGTTACAGGTAATGCCATTGGGGTTGGCGATAATAACATCCGCCATATGCCCGTGTACTTCGCTCACGCCTTCAAGACGCGAGCGATTGGCACTCACCACTTCATTGAGGATAACCTTTGCTGCACCGCTATAACGCAAATTGCCGTTGCCAGGCACCAATCCCCCAAGCTGTGAGCGTGAAACCTCCTCAGTTGAATTGTTCAAAATCACGCCATGGGTATCAACATTGAAACTGTCATATTTGTTATGAGAAAGACCCTGTCCATTGGGGCGCACAATATCAATCAGCGGCACATCATTGCCGGCTTTCCCCACCGTGGGGCGGAAAACAGAGCCAACCCCATCAGCTGCTTTAATCCCTTGGCTCTCTTGTGCAACGGGACTTCGCGCTCCAAGCGCTTGTGCTTGCAACAACAAAGGCTGAAAAGCTAAGCAAAAACTTAAAACCAGTGAAAGCCCCTTATGGATTCCTCGCTGCAAAACACAAAAAACGCGCTTTCCTCGCTTGTATCCATATCCCAATCTATGCTTTTGATCTTTCAATCCCCGCATCTTCAGCTCCTCAGAAAATTCTTTATCTCTTAAAAAAAACAACCCATATGGGTATAAACAGCGCAGCGATATTTTTTACCGCCCCTTTGCTCTAAAATCTCAATAATGCCCGCACTTGAAATAACCCTGTTGCATTCCCCTGTTCTCGCACTGTCGATTGGGTTAAAATATTCGAATAAGATACATCAATATCCGTAATATCTCCGGTTGCATGGAAACCAAGAGTTGCCCCAACGAGGCTCCCGCCAAAACTATTTTTGTTTACATCATTGGCCACGGTCCCCAGATCAAGCGCCATATAAGGGGCAAATTGGCTCATAAATTTACGCCCCATTCTCGAAGAAAAGCCTGGCAACAACAGCGACAATTCATTGCGCCAAAACGCCCCATTATTGCCGTAATAAATCGCCTCACGCACCCCGCGCACAGAGGAACTACCACCAAGCGATATTTGCTCTGAACTAAACAACGTGTCGGGTGATAATTGTCCTGAAAACAGCGTGTTATAGCGAAAGTTATATTGTTTGAGCGAAAAAGGACACACGTAGCCTAGGGAAAAAGACAATTTGGAAAATTGCCCTTTGGGTGAATTTTTTGTTGCATTCTCTTGCTCTTTATCGTCATAAGCGCCAAGAATTGCCAACCCTTTATGAAACCCTATATGCGCGCTTAATTCTCCTCCAAGCCACTTGCGCGAATGATCAAGCTCAAAGGTTGCAATAGCTAGTTTACGGCTGGAAACATCAACCCGACTGCCCATAATAAAATTATCAGAATATTTCCATGTCAACCGTCCTGTAACCCAGGTCTTTCCCTCTTGATCACGGTCGATAACCCGTGAAATCCACGGTGTAAGCGATAAAGACTTACCCGCTGTCATAATATCGGAAAATATTCCCTTAACACTCGAATGATATTGGCTCCACGTCCCATCAAAACCCGTTGTCCAAGTGCCATAGGGTAGAGAAAATGATCCCGTTAGAGTATCACTATTGGGACGCTTGTGAGAAAAATGATACGGACTACCATCCATAGAGCGCTGATAGCTAAACGACCATTGATCATTAATCCCCAACAGATCATCAAAAGAAAGGCTCAAGCGCGTTTGATAAAGCCCTGTTGCTTTAGCGCCAAGATTATCGCTGGAAAGCGTAATAAGCCAAGGTTTCTGTTTTTCAATATGAACATCGAGTATCGAACCACCCGAATTGCCACCAGCACCAAGATTAATGGTGGCTTGGCGTGAGAAAAGCCGATTGATTTGATCAAGCCCTTGCTCTATCTGGCGCAGATTGGTCGGCTTCCCAATAAGGTTTGGAAAAGCCGTGGTGATTTCTCCTTGAGATTTCATTCCAACTTTATGCCCATCCAGAGTGATATCTTCCATCACACCTTCAACAACAACAATCTTGAGATGACCGCCGCTTAAATCTTGCTCAGGCAAATAAGCCCGCACCGCAATATAGCCGCGCTTCATATAAAGCTTGGTCACCGCTTTGAGCACTTTATTAATTTCGGCAATCCCCAAACACCGCCCTTCCCAAAGAGAAATGGCTCCATGAAGGTCGGTATAAGAAATCAACTGAGCACCAACAAATTCAATGCTTTTGATCAGCAAACAGGTTGTACTAGGCGAAGCACCATAGGCAGATGTGGTATCATCGTCTGGCAAAAATATCCCATGTGTTTCGTTTCTACGGTGCAATCGTTGAAAACGCTGTTCTTGCGTTTGTTGTCGTTGGATGCTCTCTGATTGATTAATCGCTTTCTCACGAATGTTTTCGGCAAAACTCGGCAACGAGAAAAGGCACAAAATAGCCGCAAAAACAAAAGTGAAAAAAAATCTATGCATTCATTGTGCCCTCAAAATGAGCAACAAAATGAACCATATCATCAGCGTCACAGAAAAAATCGCCAACCGCGTAACAATTTTTTAATTTTTTGATGAGAATAATACTTATAACATCTGAGAAAAAAGCGTAGACTGTACTATATATACCTGCTTTATTGGTCACACAAATCATATCATTCCCCCCCGTTTTTGAAGATTTTACAATGACACTGTTAAATGACAATCATACACTCTAATATGCTTCTTAACTTTAAGGTAGCGTATGTCATATCATTTCGAGGATAAAGTAAAGACTCTTATTCATAGAATATACCAAATTTATTGGAACTGTTACATATTAGAGACAACAA
>NZ_JBHIPJ010000021.1:0-23612 GCF_042195945.1 Bartonella sp. AP30XZML
AAACTTTTCACCACTCTATTGGATAGCAAAAGGAATCAATGAACTCATTAAATGGTTGCTTGGCGTTGATTTAATGGAAGCTGGTGCCAATCTCATTGGTAGCTTGTGGGAGGGTATCAAAAGCCAATGGGATGATCTGTATAACGGTTTTAGCAATATGATGAATAAATTAACCAGCTGGATGCCTAATTGGGTGAAAGAAAAGTTAGGCTTTAATGTTTCAATCAATAAGACTTCAACCCAAACTTTAAAAACCTTTACTGAAGAAACCAATGCACGGGCAAAAAAAATGCTGGATACAGCAGTGGTTACAAATACCCCAGCTGAAAAACGCAAGAGTGGTTTTAATACAAGTGTCGTTGAAACAGGACAAATGCAGGCAACAAATAAAGCGGGTGCCTTTAAAGCTCCAAAGCCTATTACGGTTCACAAACCCGTTGAAGTAGACGCCCGTGTAACCATTACAAATCTCAATATTTCAGTACCAAATGGTCTCAAAGACGAAATCAGAGACGCTGTCAATCAAGCACTTGAACGCTATGCAAAACAGCAACGCTTGGCTATAGCCTCTAGCCTTTCGGATTAAATACCATGATGTTAGCTTTAGGTGGTTTTATTTTTTCGATTGAAACAGCAGCTTATCAAACCCTCGATATGTCTTATGGTGTTCCATGGGTGGAGCAAGGGCGATTGGGGAGAAAGGCGGCTCTTCAATTGCCAGCTGTTGCAAATGCGGAGTTTTCTTTAGCGGGTGTGATTTATCCAGATTTCAAAGGTGGTCACAGACAGCTCGAATATTTACGACAAATAGCGCATATGGGACCTCACATTCTTGTGACCGGTCAAGGCAAAATCTTAGGTAAGTTTGTCATTCTTTCTGTAGAGGAAAAACAAAGCATTTTTCATCATAACGGCACCCCCAAAAAACAAGAATTTACAATAAAGTTGAGAGAATATGGTGAAGATCTATGAGTGACCTTTATATGACCAAAGATGGCGATATGGTAGATGCCATTTGCTGGAAATACTATGCCAAAGGTCAACAAGCACTTGCTGTTGAACGGGTCTATGCAGCGAATTTTGGACTTGCAGACTATGGACCCATTTTAAAAGCAGGCATCACGATACTCTTACCAACCCTCCCCTATCCGAAAGCCACACCAGTGATCAGAATTTGGGGCAGTCAATCATGAAACCTTTTTGCACAGTGATGGCAAATGGAGAGGACATCACAAGAATGCTCATGGATTATGTTTTATCAATTGAAATTACCGATGAAGCAGAAAACAAAAGTGATCGTATCACTATAGAGCTTGATGACCGCGCCCGTGACAGTGATAACGGCTTTCTTGATATTCCTCTTATCGGGACAGTTATTTCTGTCACACTTGGCTATGAAGGGGGCAAAAACCGCGATATGGGAGCCTATCTAATTGATGAAATCTCTGTAAGCAGCCCACCCCAAAGCTTAAGCGTGACAGGGCGCGCCGCCTCTATGAACACGTCTTACAGAACCCCCAAAAGCCAATCCTATCACCAACAAACCCTTGGCAGTATTGTTCAAGAGATAGCAGAGCGTAATGGCTATACACCAAAGGTTGATCCTTCTCTTGCAAAAATCGTTGTGCGTCATATTGATCAAACAGCTGAAAGTGATATGGCTTTTGCCGCACGCCTTGCAGAAGAATATGATGCGGTAGCAAAGCCCGTTGATGGCAAACTGGTGCTCGCCAAACGGGGTGAAGGCAAAGCCATCACCGGTGAAACACTCCCCATAGTTGTTATCCATGAAAAACATTGCACCTCTTGGGATTTTAAATACAGCGCACGGGATGAAGCAGGTGCAGCAAATGGCTTAGAAACGGATGTAGGAGACGACCAAAAAGCCGCTGCTGATGCACGAGAACCAGAAGAGATTGATGATGATGAAAACTTTATCCATATGGATGACAGTGATCAAGCAGCACCATCATCATCTGAATCGCAAAAAGCAGAAACAACACCTGAGAAAGAAGAGGAAGACAAAGAGAAAAAAGGCGGTGTTCTTGCAACCTATCATGATATCCGCAGTGGTGAAAAAAAAGAAGTCAAAGTTGGTAACCCACCGTTTCATGAACTCAAATACACCTACCATAATCAATCAGAGGCTGTTGCGGCCATTGCTGCTTATCGCAATAAATCATCACGCGGTAAGTCTTCTTTCTCATGTGATATCGGTGGTGATCCGTTTGTGCAAGCAGAAGCAAAGCTTGTTCAGGAGCCCCCTTTCCGCCCCTATATTCCAGCAGAATGGCGCATCAAGAGCGTTAAGCACAAACTTGATAAAACGGGTGGTTACACCACAAAAATAGAGTGCGAACTTTTTGATAAAGCGCAAGAAGATGCGGCTGGAAACGTTGCAAACACCACACCAGACAAGGATGATACCCTTGATCCAAACGCCCCACCAAACGCATGCGACGAAGGCGAAGGCGTTATCCATATGGACGAGGAAGGCATCAATTAGCAAAAATATCAAAAAATTATCAGAAGCAACTTGACAATGTGGCAACAATATGAATAATCGAATCAGGTGCCTCAAAAACACCTTAAATACACAGCGGGTGGGTTGCCGAACCAATCTCTTTTCCGCGCATTAAAGACTTTGACTTGTTATATGCTACATGCGTATAATGACATTGTCGGGTGTGGTTATGCTATACAATACCCTTTTGGGAAAAGCATAACGACGGACTGTGTACCGTGTTTTTGAGCACCCGGCACTCTTTTATTGAGTGTCAATCAAAAACGTCTAATTACACAGGAGTTCATTATGAACACTCTTATAGAAATTAAAGGAAGTGCTGCTAATGGTGCTACCATTCAGACTATGTCTAGCATTGAAATTGCGGTGGTATGTAGTAAGAAGCATAAAAATGTTATGCGAGACATTAAACAAATATTTAGCGAGCTCAAATTTGAGCCGGCTAAATTTTTAAGCAGTTATATTGATGAACAAGGAAAAACACGCCCTTGTTATAATTTACCCAAGCGTGAATGTTTAATTCTTGTTTCAGGTTACAGCACTGCCTTGCGAGCTAAAATTATAGACCGTTGGCAAGAATTGGAAAAACAAGTAGCAACACCACAGATAGCAACACCACAAGTTGATTATTCCAAACCCGAAGCATTACTTGGTGTTTTGAATCACTTACAAAGTAAAATTGAGCAGAAAGATCATGTTATTGCTGAGTTAGAGCCCAAAGCAAAAGCTTTGGAAGGCTTAAAACGTTCTGATGGTTTATTCGGTTTGATAGAAGCAGCGAAGATGCTTGAAGTGCGACCAAAGGATTTAACGGATTACTTTTATAAAAACATTACATTGCCACTTGACATTATGTCGACAATATGAATAATCGAATCAGGTGCCTAACAAACACCTTAAATGCATAGCGGATGGATTGCCGACACAATCTCTTCTCCGCACATTAAAGACTTTGACTCATTGTATGCGTGTGGCATATAATGACTTTGTCGGGTGTAGTTGCGCTATACAATACTCTCACGAGGAAAGCGTAACGACGGACTATGCACCGTGTTTGTTAGCGCCCGGCACTCTTTATGGAGTGTCATTAACAAACGTCTAACTGCATAGGAGTTCACATGAACACTCTTATAGAAATTAAAGAAGGTACCTCTAGTGGAGCTACCATTCAAACTATGTCTAGCATTGAAATTGCGGAGGTGTGTAGTAAGCAGCATAAGAATGTTATGCGCGATATCAAGCAAATATTTAACGAGCTCAAATTTGAGCCGGTTGATTTTATCGGCACTTACGTTGATGCAAAAGGTGAAAGCCGCCCTTGTTATAACTTACCTAAGCGTGAATGTTTAATTCTTGTTTCGGGTTACAGCACTGCTTTACGAGCAAAGATTATTGACCGCTGGCAAGAATTGGAAAGACAAGTAGCAACACCACAAGTTGATTATTCCAAACCCGAAGCATTACTTGGTGTTTTGAATCACTTACAAAGTCAAATTGAGCAGAAAGATCATGTTATTGCCGAATTGACTCCAAAAGCAGAAGCTTTAGAAGGTCTAAAACGCTCTGATGGTCTGTTTGGTCTTATTGAAGCAGCAAAGATGTTGGAGGTACGACCAAAAGATTTAACCGATTACTTGCGTAAACATGATTGGGTCTATCGACGGGCTCCAGGGGCGCCTCTGTTACCTTATCAGGATAAAATCAAGAAAGGCTTTATGGATTGCCCTGCTATCACCATTCAAAGACCAGATGGTACAGAAAAGGTACTCCCTTCAACAAAAATTACCTCCAGAGGATTGGCATGTTTGAGAGAGCAAATTCATGGAGGTGTACAATGAAGATAGATACCAACTTCTTATGCGATTTATGGATAGCATTATCTCAATTTTCTAATGATGAAAATGTGAGCGACAAAGATTGTAGTGCTCTGGTTCAAACTATGAATGCAATAGAAAAGGTTTTGATTTTAAAACTTCAAGATGACGTACCCAATATTACAAAAATCTTGGCAATTTTGACAGATTTTGGAGCTTCCGAACCGCCACATAGCATGGATTCTTTGTTGCGCGCTTATGAACCAAATTTCGAGAGCCCTATTAAAAAGGTTGCTTAAGTTCAAAAACAGAAGTCCCCTCCCCGTTCTCAAAAATGGGGAGGGGATTAAGAGGCTTCTTCTAAAGCTGTTTGCTCTTTACTATTCTTTTGGATAGGCGTTAAACTCATTTGTAAATCTAATGCACTTAACACACTAAGAAAAGTAGAAAGGCGTGGATCACCTTTATCGCTTAAAGAACGATAAAGAGACTCGCGATTTAGTCCTGTCTCTTGAGAAACAGTTGTCATTCCTTGTTTACGCGCAATAATACCTAATACATGTGCAATATAGCCACTATTTTTGGTTTCTAAAGCATCATCTAATAAGATCTTAAAGTCTTCAGGTGTATTAAAATATTCACTTACATCAAATTTAGTAATTTCCATGTTTCATTTCCTTTACTAATTGAAGGGCTTTTTCGATATCTTTTTGTTGTGTGGATTTATCACCAGCATTTAATAACAAAATGATTTGTTTCCCTTGTTTTACAAAATAAATCCTATAGCCTGGTCCATAATTTATTTTTAGTTCACCAATGCCACGGAAATATTTCACGTCTCCTAGAAGCCCATATTCAAGGCGGAAAATACGTGCAGCAATTTTCTTTTGCACTTGTTTGTCTTTTAACGAGTCTAACCACTCTGTAAAATAGTGTGTTTTTTTAACAATAAACATTTGTAGTTTATATGCTACATAATAGATAATGTCAAATACATTCTTTTGTTCCAATGAACAAGCTACATAGGTTTTAACAAGCCATCCTTTCAAATAGGAAAAATATCAATTTTTTAATCCAGCTCTGCTTTTTGCGGAGCTTTTTTTATGGAGAAGCATATGCGAAAAATATCATCAGAAGGACTTGCACTTATCAAACAATGGGAAGGTTTGCGTTTGAACGCCTATAAAGATGCCATTGGGATGTGGACAATCGGTTATGGACATACAAACAGTGCTGGAAAGCCTTTTATTTACGAAGGCATGACAATCACTGAAAAGCAAGCAGAAGAACTTCTTTGCCAAGATTTAAGACAATTTGAAAATGTCGTTGAACGCGCTGTTACAGTTTCATTAACAGATGAACAATTCGCGGCGTTAGTGTCGTTTTGCTATAATGTAGGAACAGGAGCCTTTTGTAACTCGACACTGTTAAAAAAGCTCAATCAAGGTGAATATGAAGCTGTCCCTGCCGAGCTACAGAAATGGACCAAAGCAGGCGGGAAGCGTCTTGAAGGTCTCGCACACCGGCGTGCAGCAGAAGCAGGCTTATGGGCAAAAGGGGCTTATGTTTCCTCCAATTATCAAACAGTAGAAACGCAAGCACCAACAGGGCTTTTCAAAGCCGAAGCCCTTGCACCGATTATTGGTTCTTTTTCTGGGCTTGGAGGCTTATTAGCAGGAAATGGACCAATCCAATGGGCTTTGGCCACCATTATGATTTTAGCCGCATGTGCTGGTATTTTCTTTGTTGCTAAACGCTTTCAGGAGCATCGTCTATGATCTTATGGATGAAAAGAAATCTGATGATAACAGGCGCGGCTTTAGTCGCTTTTTTTATTGCATTAGCAAGAGCTTTTACTCTTGGGAAAAAAGCAGAGCAACAAAAGCAAACAGAAAAAGCTTTAAAAGCAGCCAAAACACGTCTGGAGGTGGAAAGTGAAGTTAATCAAAAAAGTGATGCTGATGTGCGTGCTGCTCTCTCTGACTGGTTGCGCGACAAATAAATATGCTTCTTCTTGTGTTGGCTGGTTGCCAATTTATTTAGATAAGCAAGATCTGAACGCCATCAGTTCAAACTTAGCAAGAGAGATCTTAAAGCACAATAATCTAGGTGAACGCGTGTGTGGGTGGAAACATGGCTAGAAAAAAAACACAAGACGATACAGAACTTACAGAAGCAGAAAAAGAAATCCTCCAAGAAATCATCATGACCTACAAAAGTGTAAAAGTGATGTCTCGTTATACAAAATGGATTGTACTCATTATACTCTTATTAGCACTTGATTTTTCACGTATTATGGATGCGTTTGTAAGTATTTTTACACAAAAACCAAATATCCGACTCTAAACATACTCTGAGACGCGCGAAATTCTTTAGAAAATGGTTTCTTAATTTTACTCGTCTCATGGATGCGATAGACAATATCTTCGCCCATTTAAAATAGTGGTTCTCAAAGAATTCAAAAAATTATTAGAGAATGTTGGAGGAAAAAGATGAGTTTTGTAACGGTATGTTGGAAAATCCTATTCCCGAACTTTTGTTAACGCTCCCGAACCTTTAAAAAGATTACAAAGAATCAATACGTTATACATAGGAGAAAATTGGATGGCGGAGAGGAAGAGATTCGAACTCTCGAGAGCCTTTTGAGCCCTACTCCCTTAGCAGGGGAGCGCCTTCGACCACTCGGCCACCTCTCCAACAGAGAGGCATAAATGGTATCAACAGAAAGTTCAAGACATTTTCAATTTTTTTCCCAAATATCTGAAATTTTTTTCCTTTATTGTTCCCATAGGGACCAATAGTTAATAAAACAAAAATTGTGTCTTTTTTACCACAGCATCTCGAATAGTACATGTATATATTACCAAAAGGTAATTTCATATTTGAAACTCTAAAAAGATTAGTTATAGCTAAGATAACAAGTGCTGCGTATTTTACTTATGTCTTTGCCCTTAATGCATTAGGCAAATGGTACTCTTTAGAAAAAATTTAACCGGACCTCGGAGATCCCATATGAATATTAAATCCCTCTTTTTAAGCTCTACAGCAGCTTTTTTAGCAATTTCTGGAGCACATGCTGCTTCAACAGTTATCGCCGAACCCGAACCTATAGAATATATTCGCGTTTGTGATGCCTATGGAAAAGGATATTTTTATATCCCTGGAACAGAAACCTGCATGCGTTTATCAGGAAATGTTCGTACTGATTTTATAGGAGGTGATAATATCGATGCAACAACCGAAACTGAACTAAGAGACAAAAGAAAAACCTATGGCGCATCATCACGGCTCACCCTTGTTTTTCAAGCAGCTTCTGAAACAGAAATGGGAACACTTCGTTCATATGCAAGAATTTATTCAAGCTGGGGTGATGGTAATGATAAAGCTGGTGCAAGGCTTGCAGCAGCTTACATTGAACTGGGTGGTTTTCGCGTAGGTCTTGATGATACAATTTTCAACAGTTGGACTGGTGGTTATGGAAATGTTCTCAATGATGACAGCATAGCACCTGCCGGCACAACACGCACTAATTTTATTTCCTACACCTTTAATGGTGACTCCGGCTTTTCTGCTATTATCGGCGCTGAATTAGGCAATAATGCAGATACTCTTCCAGGAACAGCAGGATACTACATTGATAAAGATGATAAGCTTGTTTCTATCACGAATGATACTCTTCCAAGTAAAGCAATTAAAAATTACACCCCGAATGTGGTTTTGGGTATAAAGTTTATGCAAAAATGGGGTGGTTTTTCAGCGGTTGCAGCATATGATACTTACTACAAAAAGTGGGCTGGAAAAGTACGTGCAGATTTCAATGTCAACGATCGTTTCAATCTATGGGTAATGGCTGGCTATAAAAATGGACTTGATTACTACACAGTAAATACAAAAAATGAATTATCACGAAAAAGCACAACAATTTATGCAAACTGGGGTGGTAAATGGGCTGCTTGGGCGGGTGCCACTTACAAGCTTACTCCAAAAGCAAATTTGAATGCTCAAGTTTCTTATAGTGCTGTAAAAACCTTTGCAACTTCTGTAAATATTACATACACGCTGGTTCCAGGATTTGTGATTACACCTGAATTAACCTATGTTTCTTGGAACGATGATCGCGTTGTGACGGATAAAAATAATGATGAAAAACATTTATTCAATAAGAAAAGTGCTTTTCAAGGTATGATCCGTTTACAGCGTTCATTCTAATCCTATTTAAGCTACAGCTTTTAAAAACTGGCAACATGGTTTGCCAGTTTTTATTTTTGAAATCAAATATCATGAATATCTTTTCCTGATACGTATTGTCTTGTCTCTCGGAAAAAACCAACTTAGTTTCATAAAACTACTCTTAAGATTAACCTGATATGCTTGATAAGAGCACCTCACACGGGCTTTTACACATCATTTCAAACACAATCTCTTCCTTGCCCTTTAAAGCATGAATAACCCCCATTGCTTTATGCCTAAATTGATTTTTCTTAGTAATTTATACCTAACCTTTGCAATTTAGGTCATGAACTTCTCTGGTCAATTCTATACTGAACAGATAAAATATTGAAAAAACAAGACATCATTGTGTTTTTGATATGCCTGAATGTGTCTTCTATCAACACTCTAAAACACAATGTTTTATAACACTGCTTCATTAAAAAACTTAATCATCAAGAAACATGTTGTCAAAACGATGCAAACATCTCCTAAAGCAATAAAAGAGAAAAGAGATATATCTTCAAAAAAATGAATTGACCTCTTCCCCTTCTAAAGAATAGCCCCCCTATCAGTAGCAATCTGTAAATGCCCCTATTTTCTTGAATCTGCATCACTTTGATTTATAATGATCAATTTATAATTTTGCATGTTTCAATCAACCAAAACCATTCACTTGTACACGACGAGTGGAGAGAGCCGTGTGAATAAAAACGAGTAAAGAAAACCCTTTTATGTATCGTTTTAAGTTCCAAGGGTTGTAGTAACATTGAGATCTAACAAAGTGTACGATAGTGCTAGGCACTTTTATTAAGCATCAAAATGAGGATACACTTCATAGAGGATTTTAGATTATATTCTCGATGAACGTCGCTGTAAAATATATGTTGTGATACACACTAAAAGACATTTCTTTAAAACAAGCATGAAATATACAATACAAGTCCATTTTATTTGAGGCGTTTCATCCTGCGTAAGGCACATGTCATCATATACGCAACATCTTGGCTTTATGCGTTTTTAAAGGAAGAAAAATATAAGACAAAGAAACAATAAAATTTAATCTCTGCAAATCATAGAGCTTTCAGAGTTATGTTTCCATAAAACGCCTTATACCGTATAGAGGATTTTTTACACGATTAATGCCCTTTTTACATAAAGCCAATTGGCAAAAAGCAGCCTTTCCTGATAATAAAAAGGCTTACACGTAATCATAAGCCATATTTTCAATTAAAACGCATTGAATTCACGGAAAATACTTATCAACCAATGCATAAAGAATTGCTGCTGTTTCAACATCTAGAATCCCATCATAATTTTCTTGACGAAAATGAAGTTGAAATGCTCGGATCAAATCTTTGTATCCTGTTTGGGTACACGCAGCAGAAATGTCATATCCATAACATTTTAGCTTCGCCAAAACATCTTCTTTGGGTGGCAAATTCTTAGAGAATTGCTCTTGATAATGACTTTTTAGTTCATCATCATACCATGCTCCTATACCTGCGCTATAAAGTTCTCTCCATGGAAAAGCTGCTCCTGGATCACTTTTTCTTCCAATGGCAATATCACTATGTCCCACCACATCAGTTGGCATAATATCGGGATACCGTTGAAGAATATTCAAGGCAAGTTCCTTAACAGCATCAATTTGTATTGGATTGTAAGGAGGAAACATACCCCTCCCATCATGATAAGTCGCTAAATTAACGATTTCAATTCCGATAGATGCATCATTGAGATGACTATGCCCAGCCCATGAACTCACACCCGCATGCCATGCGCGCTCATTTTCATCAACCAGATTAAAAATACGCATATCCTTAAAGCCTGCCTCACGATATGTCTGCTCTGAAGGATCAGGAACAAGATAGTGTGCACTAACCTTTTCTCCTGTAAGCGCCATAATCGAGGCTTTAAAATCAATAGCCGTATAATGCATAACGAGAAAATGAACGCGACGACTAAAACTCTTGACAGAACGATAACTGTTGTAATCAATCTGATACATAAAAGCCCTTTCTTTTTTGCTTAAAAAATCACTGCGCATCACAACAGATAGAATACGAACTGTTAAAAAATGCAATAAACTTCCCATCTAGGTACTAAGAATTACGACTAAAATTTGTTCATCAAAAATATTGACACTCTTATCAACAATTAAGACCACATTTTTATTTTTCTCCCACACACGCATAAAATGTTTTTAACCACATTAAATATTTTCCCCAAAAAAATTCCTACAAATTACCAATCAAAAAGAAAACAAAAGCGTAAAATGATCACTCCTTAAATCTTCACGTCTTACAGAAAAAATAGTTCGTCCTGTTATCAAATTGAAAAATATCGCCCCTCGGAAGCGAATACCCAACGATCATGCAATCACACAAAAACTTAAAGGAAAAATTTTATGAGCTCTTTACAGCAATTTATTATCAGATAACGGAACGGGACATGTTCACAATAAAACTCTTCACGGACATATTGTTCAATAAAATTTGCAAAGCTTTCCTGTAAATGACACGACTTCTTGTCTTTTCACACCATCGCTTTTTGATTTACAAAGAATCTCAATTATCTACAACGCTTGAGACACACGAAGTCTCTGGATTCCTTGTTATCAGCGCTATGGAAGATAACATACTGATTTATAATCATAATTAATCATTATAAATATTGAATGTAGCGAGCCTAATATCGTAAAGTTTTTCTTAATTTTGAATCAATCAAAGTCATTCATTTACACATCAAAAGAAAAATTAACCTATAGACAAAAACCACTGAAGAAAAGGATCAAAATACTTCTTATAATAGAACGTTCAATAATTTGAGCAATATTGTTACATCCCCACAGAGTTTCATTTTTTCTTCTTCGTTTTCAAATATCTTTTTAAGACAGCCCAAGCTGCATATTCTTGTAAGACGACACCTAAAAGTGGTCGCGTATAGGGAAAAGTTATACGATCATCACCATAACCTTTCATCCGTATAGTCATGGTAGCATGTCCAAGGCTTTCTGCTTGATTTTCTAATGTCTCCAAAGAAGGCTCTAGGCTCACTTCAACCTCAAGCTTTGGAATATCTTTTGCACCTTTTTCTATGGGTTGAAAATATTTTAAAAGCCGCGGATCATTGGCAGATCAATGAACCTCTGCATGCATCGCTAATTGTTTACAAGCAGTAGTAACTTCTGCCCCAACCAAATGGGGGTAAAAATGATTTTCAAATTCTTCCACGAAATGTTGTTCCAAGGGCGCTTCTGATTGAGCAACCAGTTGCACCAAAACATAGGGGCTTTTCCATAAAAAATGCCGTTCAAAGGATTCATTTTCAAGATGATCATCACCCCACTGCGCAATGGTACTTTCATCAATTCCAATCAAAGTCCATGCATACTCCGCACGCGATACAGAAAAATATTTCTTCTCGTTGTGTTCTAAATAATTCTCTAAAAGCGCAAGAGCCTGTGATGGTGGACCAGGCAAAACAACAAGCGTACTTCCATCGCAAGAGAGATAAAACCCTGGTGCTGTGCCTGTAGGATTATCAAGCACGGTTGCTGTCTCCGGAAACAATGCTTGACGCGCATTACTCTTATCCGCCGTAATCCCTAATCGTTGTAATTGACCTTTTATTATTTGCCAAACATCTTCATGATGTACCAAAGGCTGCTTTACAGCTTGAGCAACTCCATCGCGTGTTTTATCATCTGATGTTGGTCCCAATTCCCCACTTATAATGATAAGATCTTCTTGTCCAAGACAAGAAACAACAGTCTCACTGATTTGCTGTAATTGATCAGCACAAACAAAATGACGTGTGACTTGAATATTTCTCTTGTTCAAGCTTTGGCTTAAATCTTGTAAATTCGTATTCAAATATTGTCCTGAAAGGAGTTCATCACCAACAGTGATAATCGCCGCACGACAAACAAAGACAGGATTCACAAGAGAATTGCGAACAGCTTCAGCCATTTGACGGGTAGAGGCTACACCTCCAAGATCATAGGTAACGGTTTTTCCAGCACGAATAACTTGATCAACACTCTCAGACAGTTGTTTTGCTGCATCTTTAAAGCCTAAATGCTCTAAGAGTAAAGCCATGGTATAAAGCATCGCAGAAGGATTTGTTTTATTTTGTCCAGCAATACGTGGTGCGCTTCCATGAACAGGTTCAAAACAAGCAATCTCGCTCCCCACATTCACATGAGGTGCAAACCCCAATCCTCCCATTATCCCAGAGCCAAGATCAGAGAGAATATTGCCAAACATGTTTTCAGCAACAATCACACCAAACTGCTCTGGCTTGGTTGCAATCCACAAAGCAACCGCATCAACATTATGAATATCTGATTCAATTTCCGGATAGTTTTGCGCAATTTTCTCAAAAATTTCCTGAGCAAACTGACCACTCTCTCGCAGAACATTAGGCTTATCAGCAAAAGTAACTCGCCTAAAGCTATATTTCCTTGCATAAGAAAAAGCATATTCAAATAACCGTTCTAAACCAAAGCGTGTCTGCAAACGGACTGTCCACGCAGCTTCTTCAAGCCCATATTTTGTCAAATTTGGATGTTTTAGCCAAACGGCTGTTTCAGGAGAAATACCCCGAAAATCCAATCCAGCATAAAGGCCTTCACTATTTTCTCTGATAACACAAAAATGAAAAGGACGTTGGGGACCAAAGATGTATCTTACAGGACGTATATTCGCAAACAAACCTAACTTTTGGCAAAGTTGAAGTATGGGAGAAACATAGGCAAGTTTTTTCTCTTTTAAATGCGGAGCAAGTTCTTTTAAAGCCGCTTCTTTTCCTTTACTGGTCACAGCACCAAGTAAAATAGCATCACTCTGAGTAATTTTTTGCCAAGTCGCTTGAGGAATAGGATCTCCTTCCTGTTTCCAACATTCAAAACCAATATCACCATAAGTCAATTCAATCGGCAATTGGAATTGCTCTAAAACCATCAGCGCAGTATCACAAACCTCTGGTCCTATCCCATCACCAGGTAATACAAGAACTTTCTTTTTCATAATCCCTCCAGCCACTCATCAATGACTGCATCCGTCATAGTAGGATTATCCTCCCACAAACGCGTACCAGCACCAGAGATAATCTTATATTCATGGTTCAGATTATGACTTTTTGTCTGATTATCTACCGTTGCAAGTTGCGACTTTTCTCCCACTAAAGCTAAAAACTTTCCCTTATACTTAACTATTTCATCTCTAGCATCTATTTCTAATAAGAGTTTAAACCCTCTTGTCATGCGTTCAATTGCCACGCTTTTTTGTTCATCAGGAATCTCCAATAAGGCTCTTTTTTTCATAACGCCAGAAGGATGCATAAAACCATTGAGTATTTCCAAAGCCCCCGATAAATCATTGTTTTCTAAGGAGGCAAGAATATCTCCAAGGCGCCGTTGCAAAACCTTATCTGGATAGCCAGGCGCATTCACAGCAAGCACAGCTTGAACATTGGGAAGCTGTACTGCCAATATTTGTACCAATGTTCCAGCCATAGAAAATCCCACAAGAACTGCGGGCTCTTTAAAATAGCTTTTAAGTTTTTCTGCCATAAAAGATAAAATGTCTACAGCAGAATAATTGAGAACATGAGAACCCTTAGGAAAAAGAGAAAGCGTATCCAGCAGAGTGACAGGGAATCCTTTTGATAAGCATAGTTTTGTCAATGGAGAACAAAAAACACCACCATCCCAAATTGGCATTACAGGAGAAAGAATAATAATAGGAAGGCTCATTGATCAATTCCTCCCCTTATTTTTACACATGCATTAGAGCCAGAACTTTTCCTACCCAATATAATGAAAATATGTTGAAACTCTAAGCTCATATTCTCCCCCCATAATAATCGATTTGTTAAACTCAAACTAAGCTTGTAACAAATTTTAAACCCACTCAATCCAGCAACTTAATAAAAAAAATTCATCTAATGTACAGGTGCCCCATTTGTGTAAAACATCAAAAGCATTTCCGCATAATGCTTTCTTTTTATCATTTACTCAGCTTATTTCTGAAGTCATAAAATGACGCGCTTTTTGAATATAAATGATAAAACCAATCATACAACACACAGCTAACAAAGTTGCCATAGCCCGTGGGCTATGACCAGAGATTTTTCCGATAACCGCTGCACTGAGTGCCGCACTTCCTAATTGCAAAGATCCCATAACACCAGAAGCCGCTCCCGCAGCTTTCGGATGCGATGAAATAGCCAACGCTGTTCCTAACGGCAATAAAAAACCATTTCCAAAAGTAAGAACAGCAATAGCCATAAAACTTGTCACAAGGGGCCATGGGCTTAGATACATTTGCAAAGCAAACAGCACACCACCTATCACAAAAATAATGTACCCTCTCCCCACAGTTTTTTCCATAGACTCGCGTTCAAAAAACCATCGCGCCAAAAGATTTCCCAAAATATAGGGAAACGAGACACCAATATAGCTATAACTAATGTGTATCGGCGATAACCCCAAAGTCGTGAGTAAAAAAGGCGACTCCACAATATAAGCAAAATAGGCAGCGTAAGAAAAACACGGAATAAGTGCATAAAAAATAAATTGTTTATTTCTGAAAACGCCTAAATATGCCTTCATTAATCCTACAGGAGAAAAATACTGCCGTTTTTGAGGGGGTAGAGTTTCGCTTAGCACAAAACAACATAGCAAAATGGTCAAAAATATAAAAAAGCTTAAAAAGATAAAAGTTGCCTGCCAATGAAAAGCTTGTATCAAAAGTCCACCAATGAAAGGTGCAAATGCTGGCGACATTCCAATAAAAGGGAAAACAATCAAATAAAGTTTTCCAGCCGCTTTTTTATCCAACAAATCATTGATAATTGCACGACTTAAGACAAGTCCCGCACAAGCACCAAGACCTTGCAAAAAACGTAACACAAGAAAAGCGTGAATATGAACCGTATAAATCACACCAAGTGTCGTAAATAACCACAAGAATAAGCCCAATAGAAGTGTTTTTTTACGCCCCAAATTATCACTCAGCGGCCCATAAATGAGCTGTCCAAGTGCCAATGCCAACAAAAAAACCGCCACTGCACTTTGAATTTGAGATTGTGTCACTTGATAATATTGACGCATATCGCCCAGTGCCGGTAAAAAAATATCGGTAGAAATCAAACCTCCCGTCGATAAACATACGATAAGTATAATGAATGGTAATGTATATTTATGTTTCATCAGGAAAGTCACATTTCTTAAATTTAAAAATATTTAAATTTTACGTTTATAGAAAAATAATAATTTATATTTATAAATATAAAGCTATTTTAACTTTATCCACAGCGAATAAAATAATCAATTTTCTTTATTCTTTTACTTTATTCGAGAATAATTCATCTTGTTGAGACATAAATCCAGTGTATGATGCGCACGCACACACTCAACACGTAAATAACCACTTAGTTCTTCACTTTATAATTAATTTTAAAGCATAGCAAATCGCAATTTTAAAACTATACGCAAAAGAAGCTAAAAGATCAAACCTCTCCTTCAGAGATATATTTCCCAATCCGAAATAGCGCATTTTGTTGTATTCATGTTGCCCTATATTCATCAGCTTTTTTCATTGATATCATCAACAAAAACGCTTCCAAACTCTATCGCTCTCCATGACAACAACATCACTCTTCCGACAACATCTTTTATCAGAATTGGTTTACAACGCTCAAAGAAAAAAGAAGCCACAAACTCCCTTTCCTCAAAACTCCCCACACAAATATTATTGTAACAATACAGCATATAACAATGCCTCATGGAGAAGTCTTTATCAACACAAATAGTTGAGCAAATAAACTTAATAGCCCACTAATATCATAAAGCAAATTGTGCTTCTATCTCGCTCTAAAATCTAAATTCATCTTGTCCATTTTGTTAGAATTTCATTCTACATAGCCAGCACAAAGTTTATTGCCTAAGCTATTGACAAACATGATATAATAAAAATTTGACGAATCATTCTGCATCTAATGTAGAAAGCAAGGAGAAGCTATTAATGAATATAACAGAACGAGCCACGTACCAATTACTTGGACCTATTAAAGTGGAAGGAAAGACATACACAGAAATCACCTTACGCCGCCCGAAATTTAAAGACTTAAAAGCAATACAGAGCAAAGAAGGTGACGAGCAATCAATTGAAATGATCGCATGTCTTTCAGGGTGGTCCTATAATGCCATCAGTAAACTTGGTGTTCGTGATTTTTTAAACATTAAAGACATTTACGGGACTTTAATAAAAAAAGTATTAAAAAAACTTGATAAAATGAATACAATCATAAAAATCCCATCCCTAAAAATCCTATCCTTAGAAACTCAATTTTCTAAACATCTCAAAAACTTTATAAACAAAGTAAATGCACCCATAAAAAGCATAATGGATGAATGTATTTTAATCGACAGTAAACCCGAAAAACGCACAAGTAACCTTTATACAAATACATTTGAAACAGAATCCATGACAACTGCAAATGCAAAAGTGAAAACCTGTAGCACCTATGAACCGATTACAGTTCATAATCCCTACGTCATAAAGGTGGAACGCATGACCTTTACAAAATGCACTTTCTTAATACAAGATGGTCCATCGAACCAAATTTATCTCTCAAATCAAAGTGCTCTTACATCGTATAAAAAAACTGCGGGCGAAACTAAAAAACAACCTTTGGAGAGAATCTCGAAACTTTTGGACATTGTCTCAAAACTTTTCAACTTTCCTCTCTGGTTTTGGGAGTTTTTACTCAAAGAACTTAGAAAAGTTTTCTAGCATTGTTTTGATATAGAGCAATAAGAGAAGGAAAAACAGCTTAGAATACTAATGTTTCTTCCTTCTCTTTTATCTCTCATAGCTTTTTGAATTGAATACTTTTGATATTTATTTTGAATAATTGAAGCATTCTTTTAATTATAAGTACAATATAAAAAAATAAAATTTTAGAAGACGTGCTGTTTTTACAAAAAAATGAATAATAAAATAAAGACTCCAGAATTTTACTTTTTACCTTCAAACACAATCAATGATGGAAAAGCGTTTACAAAGTTTTCCTCAGGCAGTATCCAGGACATTACTTGAAAGAAAAGCATTAAGAGAGCTTACTTTTAAGCTAAGGGGGAAAGATTAAACTTCACAACGACATTCAATCTTTTAAACATTGCAGTACAGAACGGGAAAAAAGAGCCATTCCTTTATTCCTCATAGACCGTTTATCCCCCCATCAACTAAAATTCTCGATAAACTGGTATTATCAGTTCTAGACTGGAGTCATGTAAGAAGAATTTTAAGTTAATGATCACCGTCTTGTTTTCGATGTTTTCTGTCCTTTTTGGCGCATATCTATTCACTTTTGGAACATAATTTGCAAAAAGGCATTGTATCTCCAGCATATTCAAGGAGATAAAACATGGAAACTCGCATTCCTGAAAACACACCATTCGATACAAATTTTTTAGGAGAAACATCTCTAGAAGAAAAGTATTCATTCTTTCACACACACATTTCATAGTCCGCAATCTTTGCGGGACTGGTGACGGCTCTTGCCACCTCAATCTGCCTCTCTTTTCTGGTCGCAGCTTTAGGCTTAAGCCAAATGGATTTCACTTCTTCATCCCCATTTGAAGGCTCTTTCCTCTCCTTTGGCGTGGGTTCCGTTATCGTTACACTGATTAGCCTAGCCTTGGGAGGCTTTGTAGCTGGACGTTTTGCTGAATCATCAGGGATTCTTCATGGCTTTCTCACTTGGGCTCTCATAACATTGCTGATGACCCTCCAAGCCATCCACGTGGTTTCTAGTACAGCAAAGATAGGAGCTAAAACGGCTTTAGAAAACAGCTCCATGGTCCAACAAACCGTTGACAGCCTAAAAAACAATATTTCCCCTATACTTGCAAAATTAAACAGTGAAAGTCTTGAACAGTTTTTTGCAAAAAATAGTGACAATGATATCAATTTTGACCAACTTAGGAGTGAATTGCGCACCCTTCTCAATAAAAGCGACATTCCTGCTCTCAACCCTGATCGCTTAAAACAAACCTATCAAGCTGCACTCAATGATATTGGTTCTGCGATAAAAGCTTTCAAAAATGATCCTTCTCACTATCGCACCACTTTAAAAAATCTTGGTGAGCGCCTGTCTGATCGTGTAGAAGATCTCACAACAAAATTTGATCGAAGTGATATCATCAACGCGCTTATGAAGGATGGCATGACCCGTGCGGATGCACAAACAGCAGCCAACCATGCTGTTCAACTCTATCAAAGCGCAGAGGAAAAAACCGAAAAAGCCATCAAAGCCCTTGAAGAACAGGCAGAAACACTCTCAGACAATCTTGAGGATACGATCAAGGCAGCAAAAAACACTGCAACTAAAGCCACAAAAACAGCCTCCAATATGGGGTGGTGGGGCTTTTTAGGAAGTCTGGTAGGCGCCATTATTTCCAGTGTTTTTGGCTATTATGGTTATAGAAGCCGTAAGGACACTTTCATGCTTTAAAACTTCTACCTCTAAAGCAAATACATAAAAAGCTGCACGCATAGTGCAGCTTTTTTTGTAAATTCTTCTTAATTACTCTAAAATTCAGCCCTCTTATTTAAAATGCTCTTTGCAATCAACATTGTATTTGACAAAAATAAAATCCATGCTAAGGTGAAACGAGTGGTTATCAGTGATTTTTTTTATCAACTATAAGGGGGGAAATATATGAATATTTCACTTAATAAAGTAAAAAATGTTATTGAATTGGCTGCTGATGAAGTTGTGCCAACTGCAATGCTTACTAAGTATGCACAGCGTAACGATATTCAAATTTATCAAAGTGAGCTTGATGAGCTTAATATGAATGATTCGCTGGAAGTTTAATGATGTATTGTTGATGCAAATCTGCTTATCCATCCATCTTTAAAAATTAAGCTTATTTAAGTGCATGTTTCAGTTATTTTCAGAGGGCTTTTCTCAAAAAATTTGGGCTAAGCAAGCAGCTGAATTGTCAATTTCGTACATCCCTTTCAATGAAAGGGATGTTTTGAATGCTTTAAGACAATACGCTCTACATCCTCATAAACTCTTAGCTCTTAATCCTAAATCCGAAGTAGTAACAGTGGTTAATGGAGTGCGGAGTCCACGTCCTCTTTCAAACTTTCTTGTTTTAGATACGGATAGAACTATAGAAGAATATACTGCCCGCGTTGACCAATATGCCGAAGGACAAGAATGGGCGGTCATGTATTATGGATTATACGCTGCAACCCCTGTTCTATGGGATGTGGCAAAACAGTTTTCAGATCAATTAGCTCATTCTTTAGGTTTTAGTCCTGGTGGGCGCGTGGATATTGACTGCTTCATCGGTCGATATTCCTCCACCCATGTTGGGATACATGTGGATCACGCTCATAATTTTGGTTTTACTCTACAGGATGGCAAAACAATGTTTGCATGGCCCAGTACACGAGAAGACCTCCAAGGGCTAAAATATCCTGAATATGAAGCGCATAAATTAACAGCAATTGCGCTGCAAAACCGTACAGACCGTGTTGCCTACTTTCCCCATGATGCTTTCCACGTTGCTGAAACTGGAAAAAATATCGCGGCAAATATCAATATTGCTTTTTGGGAAACAGCACACGATGCACAACATCATAAAAATTATGTCACGCATTTACTCCATCTTGATGATCGAACGCGACATGATATCCGCGCATCAGGAAGAGCAAATTTAAACCCTGATAATGCTTTTCAACACTCTGCACTAAACTCCGCCATCGCAAATGGTACCTTAAAACGCCATATGCTGGTTTCTCAATTAATTTGTGATACAAGTTCACGTTTATGTGTCAAGCGCCCCCTTATTGACGTCTCTGAGATTGAAAATGAAATCACTCTTCGCGCATCTGCAACCCTCCAATGGGTGCCCTTACTAGAAACAAAAGAACTCCTCATCGCAGCAAATGGGCATTGCGCCAGTTTTGAGTATAGCTCTCATCTAGAACATTTCCTTTCTCAACTTTCATCAGGAAAAAAATTAGATCTAGCAAAATTAAATGATAAACCACATGACACAGCACAGAAGGAAATTTTAAAAGCTGTAAAAGCTTTAGCATGTTGGGGAGCATTGTGACAAAGAAAAAATCCATGATTTTTACCCAAATGGGACTTTTCCTTGTTTTGGGCTTTAGCAGCTTTGCCGATGAAACAGCACAAGTTACATTTGCTCTACACTTAGCAGAAAGCACAGCATCTATTTCAATGCTGCTGTTTGCAGGGCTTGTCGGGGCAATTTGTGCCGGACCAATTGCACCACGCCTCTTGCATCGCTTCCAACCAGCGCGAACAGTACCCATTGTTTTATTGTTTGAAGCACTCTTTATAGCCACAGCTGCAATCGCCAACCAATTTTGGGTTTATATTGCCCTTTCTTTTGCACTAGGGTGTGCTGGTTCACTCTTTTGGTCTGCTATCCTTGTTGCTGTACCTGACTTCGCAAAAAATGATCGGCAATTAGACCATATCAACCGCATTATCCAAACAGTCCGTAATCTTGGCTACATTGCAGGACCACTGTTAGGAGGTGTGCTATATGGTCTCTCAAACGGGCAAAAAGGGCTCTTTGCACTATCTATCATGGTTCTCTGTGCAACCTTTATCACTCTCTTCTGTTTTAAAAGTTTAAACATACATATGCCAACAACCACAACACAGCAAGCCAAAAAGGGACTAGATTTAAGAGGGCTCTTGCGTAAAAAAAATGTTGTCTATACTCTTTCTCCCCTCATCATCACCATCATCCTTACCTCTGCTCTCAACGTCTTATCGATTGTCCGCATTCGTACCGATCTCAACTTAAGCGCTGAAACCTATGGGGTAATCACAAGCATGATAAGTCTAGGCCTCGTGGTTGGTCCACTCTGTTTCTCCAGCCTTTTTCATCGCTTTGGCAATGCCGCTGGTGCATCACTGGCTGCCACAACCATTGGCTTAGCAATTTTCTGCTTTTCTCTCACACACATTGTATGGTTAATGATGCTGTCATTTTTCATCCTTGGGGGTGCAAACGGCGTACAAAATGCTCTAATGGCAAGTTTTATGATGAAAGCCATTCAGAAAGAACACCGAAACAACCAAATGCCCGCCTATATCTTCATCATACAAACAGCGGTGTGCCTTGGCTTTCTAGGAGCTGGTTTTGTAAAAGTGCATCACACCCAATACACACTATTTATCATTGGCATTGCCACCATGATCGCAGGCCTATTAGGCTTTACGTTAAACCGCGCTATGCAAAAAAAGGAATGGGATAATGCCTAGCAAACTTTGCTCTCTTTTCTCTCGAAAAAAACCATGCCCAAAAATGGCATAAAAATCATCACCTAATCAAATTATTGTATCTCCCATGCAACCCCATACCAAGCAATGTGATTTTGATAAACCATTCTCGTGTGGAGGAACAAACAACCCCAGCAAACAACCATTGCCAAAACTTGATATTTCAAAGCAGAAGAAAACAGTTTAACATCATGCAACAAGACCCTATAGGCTTAAACTTTTACAATAGAACAGGTGGTTATGTATGGCAACTGGCAGACTATATGCTACATGACTTGAATGAAAGCATCCACACACTTGAATTGCAAAAACCAACACCACCTATAGCCATCAATTCTTTCGCTGTCTACCCACGTGAACTCAATCCTTTATCACGCGTTCAATGGGCAAAGGACGTACAGATAACGAGAAACAAACCAGCACTCATTGGCAAACGGCAAATACAACCCATCACCATTGTTTCTACAAAAGGAGCGACATTTGGCGGATTCGACTTTCCCATATTTGAAGCACTTCGTGAAGGCTGCCTTGTCCAATCCTTAAAAGAAATCAAACTCAATGGTACTCTTCTTGCCTCTGGAAGTCTTTTGATATCACTGCTACGACACGGTCTCATCGAAACAGATCAAAAAGCCTTTTCAGAAAATGATGCAACAGCTCTTTTACGAGAGACAACATGTCGTATCATCGATTCTCCTCTTGGCACTCTTGCCATTAATCAACTTTACAAGGCATTGATTTATAATAATAATTCACTGTTCTGTATGTTGAATGAGAGTCTCGAATATCGTAAGAGTCTCTCATTTCAAAGCTGTTTATCTTGAATCAATCAAAACCACTCATTTGCACATAACAAGTGGGATGAGTGTGTGGATCAAATTTGTATAAGAAAGGATTTAAAAATGGCTCTTATGAACCGTCTTAATGCAAGATCTGTCGCAACATTGGGGGCTGGCAAATATAATGATGGTGCCGGCTTGTTACTTCATAAGCGTAAAGATGGAGGTGCTCAATGGATTTACCGTTTTACCATTCATGGGCGGCGCCGTGAAATGGGCTTGGGTGCTTTAAGAGATGTTTCTTTAAAACAAGCCCGTGAATTGGCAAATCAATGGCGCTCTGTTTTACGTGAAGGGCGTGATCCTATTAAAGAACGTGAGAAACAAAAGCGTGAAGCAATAAGCAATCTCCATTATTTAAAAGACATTGCTGTAGATGCTTTTGAAAGTCGGAAAGCTGAATTAAAAAATGATGGTAAGAATGGAAGTTGGTTTTTACCATTACGCCTTCATATTCTCCCCAAATTAGGCTGTCTGCCCGTTTCTGAGATTACCCAAACAGAGATACGCAATACACTTGCCCCTATTTGGCATACAAAAGCTGGAACTGCTTATAGAGCTCTTAATCGTCTTCATCTTTGTCTCAAACATGCGGCTGCATTAGGTTTGGATGTCGATTTACAGGCAACAGAAAAAGCACGCGCTCTCTTAGGTAAACAACGCCATAAAATAAAAAACTTACCTGCAATGGATTGGAGAGATGTGCCGGCTTTTTATAAAACACTTTGTCAAAAAATAACTATGACACAATTGGCTTTGCGTTTGCTTATTCTGACAGGCGTTCGCACAAATCCTTTACGTCATATTCATAAAGACCAGATTGATGGGGATATATGGACTATTCCTGCTGAAAATATGAAAGGAAAGCGTGAT
>NZ_JBHIPJ010000022.1:0-3420 GCF_042195945.1 Bartonella sp. AP30XZML
AATTTTCCGTTTCCCATTATCTTTATTCAGAATGCTGATTTCAGTACCACCAGTTCCTTTCCCAATGGTGATAAGACCTGTTCCCCCTGCACGAAGACTACGCGCTAATCTATTTTCTTCTTCTTGTTCTTGCTTAACAAGGATACTATCTCTTACATCAGCAATTTCATTATTTGTTGCAAATAACTGTGAACCATTCACTGCTTGTTGTGAAGTCTCAGTGAGTACCGCAGCCTTAACTTTCTTTATCTCTTTACCTCCAGCATCAATGCCCGCGGTCGTTATTTTTGGACCATCAGTAATGACCAAACCTGTTGCGTCTAAGGTATTCGTCCCTGCTTTTAAGCTCGTTAATACAACATCTTGAGCTAAATCAAATTTTACATTATTATCCTTATCGCCTTTTGTAATGTTAAGATTTTTACTTCCAGTAGAAAAATCTACCGTACTTTCAATCGCAACAGCCTTAGAATTTTCACCACCAACAGAGAGTTTCCAACCTTTATCTGTGTACTTTCTTAGCGCTTTCAGCTGCGCAACATTCACTGCATCTGTATCTGCACTACCGGCCGCTACTGCTATAATCTGTCGCGTTTTTTTATCACCAACACTTCCAACACTCACTGCACCTGACGTGCTTTTCCATGAAAATGCACTATCTTCTGCAGCTGCATTCGCTATAGGATCATAACCACTCTCACCAGCAGCAATGTTAGCTTTAGAATAGCTTCCTATTGCAACACTCCCTTTCACCATCCCAAGAGCTTCGTGACCTAGCCCGATACTATCCAACTCCTGAGCTTTTGAATAGTAACCGATAGAAATGCCATTTTTAGCATCTTCCCATACCGATGAACGCTGACCAATACCAATCCCATTTTCTCCTCCGATTTTAGCAACACGCCCTAAGGCAATTGAATGATTACCCTTCGCAGTTGTATAATCATCTGGATATTTATCTTGAATATCATCAGAACCTATTGCGATACTATGCTGACCCAAAGAGTGCGCCGAGCGTCCTATAGAAATACTATTCAAACCTGTCGCCTCTGCAGTATACCCCAAAACGATAGTATTTTTTGCTTTCGCCTTTGTAAAAGAACCTATAGCAATAGCACTCCCAGCGGATGCTTCTGCAGTAGCACCAATAGCAATTCCCTGATAACTCTTAGCTTCAGCTGATAAACCGATAGCTATCGCTCTTTCAGCTTCTGCCATCGCCCCAACACAGCCAAGTTTACCGCTCGCATTTTTACAATCTGGATCATCTCTACCTATTGCAATACTTGAGTAAGTAGTTGCCTTTGCAGTATTACCCAACGCAACACCTTGATCAGCTTTCGTGTCTCGCTGCATTTCACTAACAGGAATAAGTTGTCTTGGTGTCAAAGTATTTATTACAGAACTATTATCAGTCTTTATTGTGGAATTCTTATCACTGTTACCAGAAAGAGTATTGATGAGAAAATTTGCATAGTCACTGGTAGCATCCCCCTTAGGTGTCGTCGCAACACTCAACGCTGTTATATAATTTTCCTTTGATGCACTAGAAGCATCTAATTCACTGTTATCGCTATTATAAGCAGAGATAACATTTTGTGGAGTTCCTACAACAGCACTCTCGACACCTTCAAGGAACATTTTGCTTAAATCGACATTTGCCGAAAAACTAGGAGAAACATTCGATAAAAACGCCACTATTGCAACCAACAAAAGCACCCTCACCAAAGACAAGGGATAAGGAAAATGAGTCCCATTTGCATCATCGTGTGCTAATGTGGCATATAATTTTTTCATAACAAATTCTCCAATGAAAAAACTTAAAAACACCTCCAAAACATAAAAAAGACACATTTTAGCATTATTAATCTCTTTGGAATTCATAATAGAGGATCATTGCTTAGGATATGAACATTTTGAGTCTTTTGTTTTGTTTGTGCTTTCTGTATTGAGATCTAAGTGTTTGTTTTTGATTTATGTTTTGTGGACATAGAAATAATATATTTAGAATCTAAGGGTTTTAGTGTGCTGTTTTTTACTAACTAAAAAAGAGGTCTTCCATATTTAATATTACTTTTTACTTGGTAGTGGTTACTATAAAATGCTCTAAAAAAGGTTTTAGTATGTTTTTTCTTAATTATAGACTTTAGTTTTATTAGAAAGCATTTTTTTATTAATAACAAGTAAAATAAAAAGAGATTGTAGTGTGTCCGATATCTAACTTGCTTCGGATAATTGCTTTTTTAGTTAGGACTTCTCTTCTTAAAATATCATGTAATGATATATGCGTGATCCTTTGATGTATCTTTTATCTTTACGCACTACTTATCCCCCCTTTGAAAGTTATTTTATCAAAATGAGTCTTATTAATATACATTTCTGCATGAATATAGACTGTTCAAGAAAATAGCAACATAAAAATATAACTTTTTAGCAATATGGATTCTACTGTGATCTTTTTGCAATAAAAGCATATAAGGGGCTTCTATAAAACCTCAAAGTTTATATCGTCATCAAATATTATGCTTATCTCTAGATAAATACTATGCGTCTGTAAAAAAACATTCACCCTCATTTCAATAAATAAGGGTGAATGTTTTGTTCGGTTTTTATTGTTCGTATTATTTTATTTTCAGAGTGATTGCACCACCTATTCCCCAATGACCACCAGCACTCGTGGCAGAGAGATTAGAGCGGATTTTTCCATTTTCAGATGTATAACCAGCTCCAAGAGCAAATGCCGATTGTCCACGCCATAAACCGCTACCCAAACAGACACTCAAAGATCCTGGTTCGTCGAAGTAACGTAGATTGGACACTGCTAAACCAACAGCAGCTGCTTGTCTTGCTTCTTTGCGTACATCTTCAATGGCATAACTAAACGTTTCAAATTTCATATCGGTGTAGAATTTCGATTCGTTAACACCATTACTCATCGCATTATCCTTGAATTCAGAAGAATATTTATCTAAATATTTTTTCTCATCATCAAAAACTGTCTTAATCCGCTGCTTACTGTCATGAAACAACGAACTACCCCCTCCCCGACTTCTGTCAAATTTGCGTAAAACACACCACTCTTCAGACACTTTCTCTTTTTTTATTTTCAACATTAATGCGGGCACTGTTATTTGTGGGAGCCGTTCTTTTAATCGTGTAACTCTTCTCGCCCCTGTCTTGTATAGACAGGAGCGTTTTTGAAAATAATCGTAGTGAATTTTATTAATTTAGAGTTAAGCTTAATCCTACACCTACCCCCCAGCGCCCTCCGGCAGTTGTCACAGATAGACTAGAGCGAATATTTCCATCTTCAGATGTATAACCAGCACCAATAGCAAATGCGGACTGATTGAGCCATATACCACTACCAAGTGCAACACTTAACTTTCCTGGTGCATCATTGTAACGTAAGTTGGACAC
>NZ_JBHIPJ010000023.1:0-8207 GCF_042195945.1 Bartonella sp. AP30XZML
CGCTATGTTTATGACGTTGCTGACCGTCAACAAGCGCCTCTCGATTTTGTGGCTGTCGCTGCTTTGTGTGGCTTGGCTGCTGTGATTGGCAATGGCGTGCGGGTTGCCCCAAAACAACATGCCAATTGGAAAATTGTTCCTAATCTCTGGGGTACCATTGTGGGGGAACCTTCGACCATGAAAACAGGTACCATGGACGCTGCTTTAGAACCTCTTTATGAATTTCAAGATGAATGGCATCAAGAGTGGGTAAAGAAGAAAAAACAGCAAGAAACAAAAGAGATTCTTAGTGAATTAGATAAACGAGAAAAGAAAAAACAAGCCTATAAAGCACTCAAAGATCAAGACGAAGAACAAGCCCTTGCTCTTCTTTCACAAACTCTTGAACACAAAGAAAGTGAGGAAGATGACAGTTCTATAAAACGCCGTCTTATCGTCAATGATGTGACCGTTGAAAAGCTTGGGGAACTCTTAAAAGAAAACCCCCGTGGTCTCTTGTTGGTTCGTGATGAATTAGCTGGTTTTTTATCTAATCTGGCAAGAAAGGAATATCAATCAGACCGTTCTTTCTATCTAACCGCTTTTAATGGCAATAAATCTTACACCTATGACCGTATAGGACGGGGAACCATTTTTATTCCCAATGCAACTGTCTCTATTATAGGGGGTATTCAACCTGCACGTATTATTCCCATTATTCAAGACATGCACCGTGGAATAAACGATGATGGTCTTATGCAACGGTTTCAAATGCTGATCTATCCCGATGAACGACAAGAGCAGTTATGGGTTGATAGACCTCCCAATCAAAAGGCATGGGAAAGTTATCAAGGGGTTTTTCGTTCTCTTTATGATAAACCATTAGGATCACCAAAATATCCGATAACTATACGCTTTTCTGCCGAAGCCCAAGAAATGTTTCGTGAATGGTGGGAAGATTTTCAGAAAAGAATAAAGAATGGTCATTTCTCATCAAGTTTAAAAGCACATCTTTTGAAAATGAATCAAACCATACCAACCCTTGCGTTGATTTTTGAACTGGTTGAGGGTGGGCGTTTGGAAATCAATAAAGATGCCCTTGAAAGAGCCTTGTATTGGGAAAAATATTTGTTAAGTCATGTCAAAAGGCTTTATGCGGCGGCGGATAGCTTAGCAACAGAGGGGGCAAAATTAATTGTCGAACGTTGTGATTGTTTACCCGATGTTTTTACAACAAGGGATATTTATAAACGTGATTGGAAATGTTTCAAAGATAATGAAGCCGTTAAGCAAGCTTTAGAGCTTTTATGCCGTTGTAACTATATACGTGAAATCTCTGGAGACAAGAGCTCACAAGGCGGTCGCCCTACCATACGCTATGAATGGAATCCCTTAGTGACAAGCCATAAAACATCACACTGAGGCAATTTGGAAATCTTATAGAACATTAACAATATAACAGTGAACTCTTCAAAGCACTCCCCATTATGAGTTTTGGGGGTGTTTTTATACGTATTATTTTATTTTTTTAAACAAAAATAAAAGTTATTATATTTCAGTACGTTAATGTTTTAAATAAACAACCTATATTAAACACAATCTGTAAATACAATCTATGATATATATAAAAAGGGGTTTTGTAGGGGTTTTGGGGGTTTTAAGAACCTACAAAACCTCTCTATAAAACCTATCAAAGTACTCATTCTGATATTTTAAAGCACGTAGTACATTTATCTTGATTAATCCGTGAAATGAATAGCAAATTTCACTACTTTGCTGATCTTATCCCATGTCATGGGCTGTTGATAAGCAGCCTTAAAGACCCCTTTTGAAAAAATATCAGCTTTTTTTAGCAGTTTTTTCCCATTTTTATCGTTATTTGCTTTAAATGCATTTAATTGAATTCGTTTTGATTCTTTTGATGATTATTAATCATATCATAAGGCAAGGGATTTTTATTACAATATGCTGCAATCTGTTAACTCTGATAATGAACACGTCACTTTACGCTCTCTGTTGGAATATTATCGTCAAAAAGCTAAATCACCCCGTGAATTAGGAACCATGTTTGAAAACCTTGTCATGGTTTATTTGAGTGAAGACCCGCTTCAAAAGCAAGAATACGAAAAGGTTCAGACTTATTATGAATGGGCGCAAGAGCATGATGAAGATGGAACGGATATTGGGATTGATCTGGTGGCTACAATCCGTGATGAAGGGGGTTATGCTGCCATTCAATGTAAATGCTATGATGCCTCTCACATAATTAAAAAAGAAGATATTGATAGTTTTATTGCTGCCTCAGGCAAAAAAATCTTCACCCGTCGCATACTGGTTGATAGCACCGAAACAGATTGGAGTGACAATGTTGAACTGACTTGTGAGGGGCAAGAAATCCGCCCTCAACGGATTAATCTGTTTGATTTAGAAAACAGTCAAATCGATTGGGGAGCTTATAAAGAACAAGGACAAGCTGTTCTTAAAGAGAAACCCAAGAAAAAGCTTTTAGATCATCAAAAAGAAGCCCTTGAGAAAGTCTGTGAAGGTTTAAAAGAAGCAGACCGTGGCAAGCTCATTATGGCATGTGGAACGGGGAAGACTTTTACAAGCCTTAAGATAGCAGAAACCATAGCAGGTCAAGGCAAGCGTGTATTGTTTCTGGTGCCCTCTCTCGCTCTTATCTCTCAAACAATTCGTGAATGGACAGAAGATACAGAAGTATCCTTGCGTTCCTTTGCCGTATGTTCGGATACGCAAGTAGGTAAGCGTCGTAAGAATAAAAATGATGATGAAGCTGGTCTCGATGCATCAGACCTTGTTTTACCGGCTACGACCGATGCCAAAGAGCTTGCGCGTAAAGCCAATAAAACTTCTCTTGATGTAATGACTGTGGTCTTTTCGACTTACCATTCAATCCAAGTGATTTCGGATGCGCAAAAAAAGTATGATTTACCCGAATTTGATCTGATCATCTGTGATGAAGCACACCGTACCACTGGAGCTGTGTTAGGAACAGACAAGCGTGAATCTGAATTTATCAAGGTTCATGATAACAGCATCATTCGGGGCAAAAAACGTCTGTACATGACGGCAACCCCTAAGATCTTTACCGACAAGCTGAAAAAGAAGGCTGACGCATCTGATGCTGTTCTGGCGTCCATGGATGATGAAGAGCTCTATGGAAAAAATCTTTACACGTATACTTTTTCAAAAGCTCTAAAAGATAAACTTTTAACACCCTATAAAGTTATCGTCTTGGCTGTTGATGAAGCAATTATTAACGCAACGATTCAGAAACGCCTTAAAGATAAAAATTCCGAACTTATTCTTGATGATACAACTAAAATCATTGGCTGCTACAAAGCACTTTCCCAAATAGAAAAGAAGGAAGAAGATGGCATAAAACCTATGCGTCGTTCTCTGGCTTTTTGTAAAAATATCAAGACGTCTCAATTAGTTAGCGAACTATTCAATGACGCCATTGATGAATATCATAAATTTGTTCCCGAAAGTAAGACTTCTCTTATCTTTGATGTTAAGCACATTGATGGATCTTTTAATGGCAAAAATCGTAATAAATTACTTGATTGGCTTAAAGAAGAGACAGATGAGAATAACTGCCGTGTGTTAACCAATGTCCGATGTCTCTCTGAAGGAGTCGATGTCCCTGCTCTTGATGCGGTTATGTTTTTACACCCGCGTAAAAGTCATGTGGATGTGATACAAGCGGTGGGGCGCGTGATGCGTCGCGCAGAAGGTAAAACAACAGGCTATATTATTTTACCCGTTGGTATTCCCTTTAATATTCCACCACAACAGGCTTTAGAAAACAATACGAAGTATGATGTCATCTGGCAAGTTCTCAATGCTTTGCGTGCTCATGATGACAACTTTAAAAACAAAATAAAAGCCTTAGAGCTAGACCAAAATGTTCGTCATGTGTTTGAGATTGTAGGAGTCACTTTTGACCCAGCTTTACAAGCAATGACCGCTGTTGTTGACGAACTCTCTTTCCACGCAAAATCGGAAAGTGTTGGGCTTCATATTGGTTCAGTAGCAAGTGAAAGCTCTTATAAATATGGAGGACAAAAAGAATTCGAGTTTTATGTTGATGAATTATCGCGTGCTATTAAGCCCATCATTGTCAAAAAATGTGGAGAGCCTAATCAGTGGGGAAATTGGGCTGGCAATGTAGCTGCAATTGCACAAAATCATATTATTCGTCTTAAAAGCATACTCGCTGATAAAAAGAGTGAAGCCTTTCACGCTTTTGATGCCTTTCATAAAGAATTAAAGAACGGTTTAAATGACAGTATCGAGCAAGAGGATGCACTCGAGATGTTGGCGCAACACCTTGTGACACGACCTATTTTTGAATCCTTGTTTGATGGAAATGAGTTTGTGAGTAAAAACGCCATCTCGCAAGCGATGGAAAAGATCTTAAGAGAACTTGATAAGATGAATATCAAAGACGAAGCCAAAGATCTTGAAAAGTTTTATCAAAGTGTAAAGGATGATACAGAAGATATTATTGAAACGCGAGCAAAACAGAATCTTATTATCAGACTTTACGAAGATTTTTTTACCAAAGCATTCAAAAAGACAACAGATAAGCTTGGCATTGTTTATACGCCTATTGAAATAGTTGATTTTATCTTACATTCCGTCAATGATGTTTTAGAGCAAGAGTTTGAACAAAGCTTAAGTTCTCGAGGTGTTTCTATTCTTGACCCTTTCACTGGAACGGGGACTTTTATCACAAGGCTTTTACAATCTGGACTGATAAAACCAGAGGATATGGAATATAAGTTCCGAAATGAAATCAAAGCCAACGAGATTGTTCTCCTAGCCTATTACATAGCAGCCATTAACATTGAATCGACTTATCATAGTCTTATGAAAGGAGATTATATACCCTTTGAAGGAATTTGTTTAACTGATACGTTTCTGATGTTAGAGGAAAAAGATTTTTTTACACGCTATATGTTTGAGAATTCAGAGCGGTGTAAAAAACAGCAGGAAGCAGATATCCAAGTTATTGTTGGCAACCCTCCTTATTCAACAGGTCAAAAAAGTGCCAATGATAATAATCCAAACGTCCATTATGATACTCTTAATGATAGCATCAAAAATACATATGCATCAGGTTTGAATGTTGGTACTAACCGTAAAGAGCTTTATAACAGTTATATTCAAGCAATTAGATGGGCTAGTAATCGTTTAAGTTCTCAAGGCGGCGTTGTAGCCTATGTTTCTGGAAATGGATGGATAGATAAAATATTTGCGGATGGTATGCGAAGATGCTTACAAAATGAGTATTCTGCTATTTATATCATCAATCTTCGTGGTGATATTCGAAAAAATATAAAATCAAAAGAACAATCAAAAGAAGGGGGGAATGTTTTTGGCTCTGGAAGTCAAAGTGGAATAGTTATAACTCTTTTTGTGCGCAATCCAAATAAAAAACAACCGTGTAAGATTTACTATCATGATATTGGTGATGACCTTTCTACAAAGGAGAAATTATATCTCTTACATAAATTAAAAAGCATAAAAGGAATAATACAATCCAAACAGTTTATTGAGATTACGCCTAATGAAAAACATGATTGGATAAAGCAAAGAGTTGCTGATTTTGATCAATTCATACCTATGGGGGATAAAAGTACCCCTATAGATTCTAAAATTTTTGAAGAAGTCTCACTTGGTGTACAATCAAATAGAGATGCTTGGGTTTATAATTTTTCGAATGATACACTAGATGAATCTATTCAAAAAACAATCAAATATTTTAATATACAAAAACGACTTATCTCCAAGAACCCGTCTATATCTGTAAAAGAAATTATTGATTATGATGCTACAAAAATTGGATGGTCTAGGGGGCTTCGTTCCAAACTGAAGCAAGAAATAGATGCAAAATTTGAACCAAATCTAAAAGCTCTCGTTCTTTATCGCCCGTTTATGACAATGTGGCATTATACATCACCATTCCTTAATGAGATACTAGGACAAACGCATCAATTTTTTAATTCAGATATTCCGCATAATCTTGGAATTTGTATTTCGGGTAAAGGAAGTCTATCTCATTTTTCCTGTCTCATGACTAATAAACCAATCAATTATCACACATTAGATACAACAAAATGCTATCCACTTATGTTCTATTGTGAAGAGAAAAAAACTCATGACCAGAGTTTGTTTGCTACAAATGTAAAAAAGAAAGTTCGTGATGGTATTACAGATGCGGGATTAGCACATTTTAAAGCCGCTTATCCTAATGAGAATATAACAAAAGAAGATATCTTTTATTATGTTTATGGAATTTTGCATTCGGAAGATTATCGTGCCCGTTATGCACATAATTTATGCAAAGAATTACCTCGTATCCCTTGCGTAAAGAGTGCTGGTGATTTTTGGAAATTTGTAACAGCAGGGCGTGAATTGGGTCATTTGCACGTGAATTATGAAAGCATAGAACCTTATCCTGTGACCTTTAAAAAGGGTAATCCAAAAGTTACAGAGATCTCTAATCCAGAAAAGTTTTATTATGTAACTGAAATGAAATTCGCAAAAATTAAGGATAGTAAGAAAAAGGATAAAACCACTGTTATTTATAATAGCAATATCACAATAACAGATATCCCTCTTGAAGCTTATAAGTATATCGTCAATGGAAAGCCTGCTCTTGAATGGGTTATGGGGCGTCAATGCGTTAAGACTGATAAAAAGAGTGGTATTGTCAATGATGCCAATCGCTATGCTGTTGAAACCATTGGCAACCCTGCCTACCCTCTAGAGTTATTTCAAAGGGTTATTACTGTAAGTTTAGAAACAATGAAAATCGTAAAAAACTTACCAAAATTGGAAATAAGAGAAACTGAATAACTTATAAAGCATGCTCACATAATGGGTATGATAAACGCATAAGAGGTATAGAGCTTATAACCATAATCTATATCTCTTTTGTGAAGTTGATTAGATACAATCCTAATATGCATTATTCTAAAAGATAAGGCTTGCATTTTTAAACACTGTACTTTGGATTGCCTTTAAGAGGTTATACCGTAATCTAAAATGATAGCTTTATGCTTTTCAAAAGCTTTGTTTAAAGAGAGTTATGTATATTCATTTTACTTATAGGTTTTGAATGTTTCCACCCCCCCAAAACCCCTACAAAACATATAGCATTAGTTGAATTTACAGGTTGTATTTTGATATAGGTTGTTTTTTTTGGAAACTTGATAAAAGTTAACATATTGATATATAATAAACTTTTATTTTTTATTGAAAAATATGTAAAGGGGGGGCGTAAAAAGCGCCTCCAAAACCCCCAAAACTTATAACCATAATGGTCTTGATAGCATTTCTTATGAGTTACAAGCTATCTTTTGAAAGGCTTAAAGGATCATATGCTTTTCATAAAGCACATTTTAATCATTCACTAAAATCATAAGATTCGTCTGTTAAATAAACAGACATAACCGATAAAATAGACAATAATCCATAAAAAGGAGTTTTGATAATCTATGAAATAATAGGTTGTTTCTTTAAAATCTTGCACCAAAACCATGATCAGAGCCATACCACTGTTGAGTTTCTCAACTAGTGATCAAGGCTTTGGAGCGCGTCTTATTTTCTAAATTTCTGAAATCTTTTTGATATTTTTTAGGTGCTATTTCTTGTCTTTTTTTCCGATAAAATTGACTATTTTCTCTTTCCACGAGCGGGATTGCTCCTTGCTGATAACCTCTTGTTGATCATCAAGCTTTTCTGCCGCCCGTTCAATCAAAGCGTAGCTCAGTTGCTTGGTTTTTGCTATTTCTTTGGCTAAAGCTAATGCACGTTCAAGGTGGGTTTTGTTGATGCTCTCGTCAAAGCCTAGGTGATCCTCTGCTGCAAAACTTTTCTGATAAGATTGCAAGGTTTCAACATCACCCAACAAAGCAAGAGCACCAAGATGAAGCAAAGCATAATCCGTATCATCTCCCTTATCCGTTACATCCTGTTGCAAAGGAGCTATACTATAATCAGAGCGAAGTCTTTTAGAAAGGTCAATGTCTGTTACCGCCCATTCTAAAGCATCATCAAGCGCTTGTTTTAAGCGCTCCTCACTGACCTCTGGTTCAAAGATTTCTAACCCCTTTGCTTCAAAATTAAGCTGTATATCTGGGATATCTTCCGTGTGGGTAGGATCAATGAATTTACAAGCAGCGGAAAGAATACCC
>NZ_JBHIPJ010000025.1:0-27632 GCF_042195945.1 Bartonella sp. AP30XZML
TTGAATTGTTCGCGAACATCAGCACGCAAAGGAATGTTGACCGGTGTTTTGAGAATTTCTACACCACCACGCAGTTCATGAGCTCCAAGCCAAAGCTTGCCAGGAGGGGTTTGTTGTGCAAGAGAGCCATGAACGAGAAGGGAAACAGCGGCGGCTTGTTTGTCCTCAACATCATGAAAGTCTGTGCGGGCTGCCAGAAACAACAGAGTGCCGGTTGGGGAAGGGTTAAATCTGTTGCCACAATGGTTGTAAACACCCTCTAAAACCTGCTCTACAGGCTGGATAATGTTGCATCGGCGATACCCAATCAGAGTATTGTTTGCGTCTCTTAAAGCCAAATAAAGGGGACGATTTTGGAACCACTCTGCCATGAGTATATCGCGTTCATGTTTTTTGACCGAACACCAGGGAAAATTTGCCAAATCCCAAGGGTAATCAATTTGGTTCCAGCTTAACTCCTCGTCAAAGTCATCCATCCAATTGCCAATAAGCTTGCCTTCTTCTTTTGTGAGGGTATGATTGATTTCTGTTGTGCATCCAAAGGAAAACAAAGTTCCCCCAGCTGTAAGACAGATGCCACTCTCAAAATCCAACATGCTGTCATCAAGGCGTGACATATTGCCTTCAACAGCTCCAACATCATACCCATAAACACCACGACGAAAATCAGAGCGCAAACTTTTGGAAAGTCTCACGATTGCTTCAACGGCTTCAAGCTGTGTTCGTTCAGGCAACTGGTTAAATTCAAGTTGAAAGGAATTCCACCATGCACGCTCTGACCATGCGGGCTTAAAACGCGCGGAAAGCTCTAACCATCTCAACCCCATCTCTATTGCCGCAAGGGAGCCGCGAATATTTTGCCATGCAAGTCCTTGGTCAATCAAATCATAAGAGTTAGAGAAATAAGGGCTTAATTCTTGCAAACCATATTCATCAATGAGAGAGGGTAACCAAGAAGGGGGGCGCGTGATTAATTTGGCACGGGAAATATCTTCGAGTGCCCTTTTAACTTGAGGATCAACAGCCATTGCGTCAGCAAGACAACGTTCAAACAAGCTTGAATTTGGGGGCAAAAGTGAGGAAAGCATCAATAAGCACGCCCCCGTTCAGACAAGACAATATCCCCCAAAGCTACAGCTTCATCAGGTGCGACCAAAATATCCTCACAAGGGTGCGTTATGTTCACATGGTGAACGCCCTCAACCATCAGGTGGCTTAGTATCCAACTTAAAGACAGATCACGCCCAAGCCTTTGCGCACGCGCCCATTCTGCTCTTAAATTCTGCTCCGCTCTTTCCAAAACAAAGGAGCCTTCATCCGGTAACAACCAAAAATCAGCAGAAACATTGATCATCCGCTGTACCGCGCTTTTCACAAGGATGTGGTCATTGGTCATTTTAACATGGGGGGCATCAAGGGCTGCTTGCACCTTGGCAATTAAAGCCTCATCAGCCACCCCTGAAGGGGCGTCACTGAAAAGCGCAACATGAATAAGCGGACTTTTACCCTCACGATAAACAAAAGCATCTTTGACATGGATATCGCTTGAGAGGGCAAAATATTGATAACGTGGCGCTGTGCCACCTGTGGAATGCCCTTGTCTATTCAAACGAATGCGGCGGCGCAAACGCTCATCATCTTCATCCAAAAGGCGCGTGACCCCATGAAAATCCCCCAAATGATCTAAACTTGTTCCACGCGCAAATGTGAGTAAATTATCTCGCGCCACTTCATTAATTCGCTGGCGCAAGAGCAACTCTTCATAAGCCGCCGCTTGTAATTGAATGACCACCGGATCATAAGCCGTCTTTTCCACATTATAAGGAATATGATGCGCCGCAAAAAGCTCAGTCAAACGCGTGATCTTTTGCTCTAAAATTGCTTCAACAGAAAGCTCTTCAATAATTTGTGGCAGAGGGAGTTGTGGAATGGATAAAGGTTCAAACTCAGTCATCACCAACCTCTAAATTGATGCTCATTGGCTCTTTATGTGACCAATCCCCCAAATGCCCATTGGGATAAAAAACACCCGTTAAAACAAAATGGAATGTGCCTTCACGCGTTGCTTTTGTCAGATCAATCCTCTGCAACGAAAACCCAGGCTCTCCACACTCTGGATCATCGAGTGCTTCAACAATTGCTTGATAAAGCTGCATCATCGTCGCAGGATCAGCATTGGCATCTTGGAATGCTCCAACATCACATCCATAATGACGACGCAAAACCCGTGTCCCAATTCTTGTCGTCAGACATTTACGGAGTGACTGTTGACAATGCGCAAAGCCATATAAAAGAGAGCCATCCTTTTCGCTCATCCCGCACCGCATGCTTTAAGCTCCTTTGCTTGTCTTTGTGGTAGAAACAGTTGGGGCCGCTGCAACAACAGGGGCTGTTTTTTCAGCGATCTGACCAAGCAGCAACGGATATTTAGCCTCTTCCTCACTTAAACAAATTTCCTCACCCTTGCCCGGTGAACGCTTGCCTGCAACAAAATCGGCATTGGTTAAAATAACATAAGTGTTCTCACGCATGATAAAACTCCTTTAAAGAGGGGAAGAGGTTGTGGAGGGACCCATTTTGACCCCACCGTGTTTGTGGCTTGCGCCAACAGATTTTTGATTGTGCTGCAAATCTTCTGCTTGAATATGCACACTGCCCGTTAATTCAACACGGGTTGCTTGATGAGAAAGCACCAAACCTTGTGCACTCAAATGAATTTGATTTTCCCCATGGGAGAGAATGAGCTCATCTTTTGTCATCCGCAAAGCGCCACCCGCATAACACAGAGCAAGTTCTTGCGGCGAGCGTGCGGGATTAGGTGCATCCTCACTATAGCTATCGCGCACCACCAGAGAGGCAGAACCAATTTCGCCATGGGGATTTAACAACCGCACCGGATCACCAACATGGAGGGGCATATTGCTTGAGAGAGTGCCAGAAGCTTCTTGCGCTTGTAGCCAAGGCGATAAAACCGCTTGTCCATTGGAACCCTGTTCGGAAAGTTTCACCCGCACCCTATGGCCATCAACTTGCACAACCCGCCCGATCATGTGCTGGTTGGCAAGACAGCGTTCAAGCGCATCAAGACGCTTCATGATTTGTCGAAAGGTATCACTTAAGAGATGTGCATCATTCATGCCCCACCTCATTGTCCCATGAAATCAAACCACTTTTGAGTTGTCCTTCATCACAAAAAATATCATGTCCCAACTGATGCAAATCTTGGTGCCATTCCACCACACTGATCGATACACCACGCTGCTTAATCGCCGCAGAGATAATCGGTTCAATCTGGACATCCCGCGGGACACTCAAATGTGTTAAGCCCCACAATTGCCCGCTATGGCATAAAACCGCGATAGCTTCTGCTAAAAGCCAACTTTGGATATCACGCTCTTTGCCCGTGGTAATAATAAAAGCCCCTAAATGAAGATCCGCACTCATGTGTCCAGAAGCCACAGAAGTTAAGCGACTTTCTAACACCGCAACACGCACAGCTGGTGCCACAAGCATTTGTGTTTCCAGTTCTTCTAAATTAAAGCGTCCAAATTGACAGGCGCAATCACGCACATCCGGCAAAGCGCCTTTAAGGCTTCTTATCACCGCTTCACGAAACGCATTAATCCGCCCTGCTTGCTTGACCATTTGACTCATGAAAAGACCCTTCCCAACCAATCTTCTGCCGCTTTGACAATTTCCACTTTATTCTGCTCTGAAAGCCCTAAATAAGGGCGTGCCGGCATGGTCACTTGAGGCACACAAACAAAACGCTGTGCTTTGCTGCTTTTAAGGAAAAAGCGCAATGTCTTGCCCTTTTTGGGGCGAATAACCCCTCCCAATTGATGAATCCGCGCATAAACCAACCCACTCCCCACAATCACCTTTTCTGGTGAAGCCTTCATATCAATGGAGCGTGAAAGCGCCCCACTGGCAAAAAGAATGGAGGTACGGGCATGGTTGTTTTTCCACTTTTCTCCTTGGGGGGAGGTTTTTTCACTTTGAATCCGCCGTCTAGTACTCTCTTGGATAAGGCGCCCAACCCCTTGTGCTAAAGTTCCCATCGGGGCATAAGCCCTCTTTTGTAAAAAGGATAAAGCCGCTTCAAGCCCTGTCTCTTTAATCTCAATATGGGTTGAAACAGACATGTTATCTTCCCATCAAACGCGGCTTAGCATGGAAAAAAGCCCCATCACGCACGGGACCATCTTCGCTCATAATTTTAGGCTCATCTATGCCTAAACCCGCTTTGCCTTCCGCAATGCGTTTCAAGAGTTCAACCGCCTGTTTGTAACGATCTTCAATGGTCGTGGTCAGTGCCGTATGGCGTATGGCTAAATTATAAACAGCAATATTGACACAGATCATCCCCAGAGCCGCCGGCTGTCCAGCAATGGGGACGCAGTAGCGATGAGACAGATGCACATCAATCTCACCGCTTGCCTGTTCGAGCGCGCGGGCAATGGCTTGCTCTGAAAAAACTGGATCAGAACTCTCATCCATCCCGCACAAATCATCCAAGAAGTCATCACCCCAGAGCTCTTCAATCAATGTTTTGCTTGCATAAGCCATGTTTAAAAGTTTCCCTTAGACAACTTCTTGCAACAAAACGCCGGCATCTTTTGCAGCGACCAATTCACACACGCGTTCCCCCACACGCACCCGTTTACCGCCTGATAAGCCGATATCTGGATCATTGATCACTCCAGACAAACGTTCACCCAACTAGGCACTAAAGCCCCAACTGATGACCGATCCATCTGCCTGTTGTTTGGTGGGGTCAATATAAAGCAGTGCAATCTTATTGCCCCAAACGCGTGCCAATTGTGCCGAACGCCCTTTACGTGCCAAATTCACTTGCGATTCACCAATGAGTAAACGATCGGGGTGTATTTCCATCAGATCAGCAAATTGCGCCTTGGTGACAAAACCATCAGCAGTGCCACCCCCTTTAACGGCTTTAATGATTTTGGGATGACGTTTGAGTTTTGACCAAACAACTTTACCCATCACAATGGTGTTGGGCGTATAGACGAGACTTTTATCCATCGCTTCATCTAAAGTGGCATAAGGGTCAGATTTTTCATAGTCACTGAATTTATTCTCACCTTTGAGAGTTATCACGCGCTCTGGTGCGTAATTTTCACTTCTTTGCACAAGGGCTGCAACACGCACTTCACGCCCCAATTCTAGCAAATTGGCAAGTCCCTCTACAGCTGTCTTTTCGGGGTTATAACGAGAGCGTCGCTCCGCCCGTGCGCGTGCCGCTGCTTCAATATCTGAATTGGGGATAAGATCATCAAGTCCGTAATCTTTGACACTGGCTTCCCGTTCAAAGGCAGAAAATTCCACCACATTCGGGCGCCCTTTTCGCCCAACCTCAAGTTCAGGCACGGTAAAATTTTCTGCTAAAGGAAATTCACTATATTTAAACACCTCACTTAAAACACCAACACGGGGTAAAACTCTATCGCCAATAAGAGAGCCTGCTGGATTGCGATACCCAATAGCAATAGCCGTTAAGGTTGGATCAATAGGAAAAGGTCTGTTCATCATAAGCCTCGATTAATTAATTTTAAAAGAAATAACATCACCAGCAGAACCATCACTCATGGCAATACCAATCGTGCGATCTGCGGCTTCCGCTTTAATGGCGTGCCCTTTGGGGTCAGAGGTCAAAAAATCACCAAAGGAAACATTGCCCCCACAGATCACTTCGCCCCAGCCACATTGACCAACATCAAGCATCTCACCAGCCTTTGCTCCACAAGAGCCCGCAGTGCCTAATAATTTATCACCCTTTCCAGAAGCCGTTGCCACCATTCCCTCGCTACGCGCTGCAACAATACAATAAGGTGAGATCACATCTATGGCGCGAAAAGATTTAATTAAAATCATCGTACTCATGATTGGCGCTCCTTTTGTTCACAAATATAATCAACTGCTTGGCTAATGGTGATATCCCAGCCTTTTTGCTTCTGCTCTTCCTGATAATGGCGTGCCGCAACAGCAATCTCTTCTGGCGCAAGCTTTGGTTCTTGCTTGAGACAAGAGTTCTCCAAAGGACTCCTAGCGGCAAGAGCCGGCAACTTCTCAACCAAACTTTTAAAATGCTCCATGCCCCCTTTAAGGCTACAGAGCGCACGATACTCCTCGCGGGCAGCCGGCAAAATTTTGCCCTCTTCAATAGCCTTGTCTAAAAGGCTCTCAATAGCCGTATTTTTCTGCTCTTCTTGCAAAAACGCTAAATCTTCTCGCGCTTTTGTCAATTGAGCACAAAGTTCCACGCGTTCTTTTTCGCGCGCTTTAAGCGTTGCTAAAATCTCATCCGCTTTAGCATCTTCTGCCAGCTCCAGAGCACTGGCAATGGCTGTCAAATCCATCATTTTCTCCGTCAAAGTTATAGGGGAAGGCTGTTCACGGCTTAAAGCCGTCATGACAAGGGCTGGACGATTGACCAGTCCAGCACCGGCTAAATTTAAAATTTCACCTTTCTTCGAATGGCGAAACTCCGGCGAAAGATAGCGATATTCTTGGGAAACAATCTTTTTAGCGGCCATATCCGTCCATTTAACCCGCCCCCAAATCGCACCATCCCGCTCTGCTAATTCTTCAATCCAGCCACTTGCCGGCGCTTCTAAACCATTTTTCGCACGGTGATGTTGCCCATGTTCATAATCAATCACAAGCGGTCCTTTATTGGCTGCAAAAGCTTTTAAAATGGTTTGCGGACGATAATGCCATTCTCGTCCATCACGTGCCTTCACATGGGGCGCTTTGGGCAACAACTCTACCCACTCAGGCGCTTGGCTAATGGTGGCGTCTTCACATGAAATGTCTTGGCATAAAACGTCTGGACAGAGATCTATTAACGCAGCATGAAATGTCCCATCATAAAATGTCTGGGCATCCCCATCTTTTTGATCTTCGTGAAATTCCTGTTCCATACATTGCCTATTGCTTTACAATTGTCATTGGCAATACAATGCATGAAACTTACTCCCACTATAAGTCTGACACTGTCAGTCAAAAGAGCATTTCTCAAAAAAGCACTCTTTTCCCTATTCTTCTCCTTGTGAGAGAACCCCCCGTACCAAACCATCCCATAAAATCGTTTTCAAAGGCACTTCAAAGACGATAGAGCGCCGTTGTGAAGTGAGAGGTACAATTTATCGCCTTATACAAAAAAGCCTCTCTCAAGCCGTTTTTTTTAAGATTGCTTTTTGGCTTAAAAACATTATATCATTGAATGTAAGGCGTGAGCCAGTTTTGCCAGGACGGTTTTACCGGATCTGCGAGGATTTGACCGCCCTCCACGCCTTCTTATTTTCTCACGCATCGACTCTCTTCACAAAAGCCAACATGGTTTTTCTCAAGTCGTTTTTTGAGAGATTGCTTTTAAACTTTTAAACTGTTACATTATCTTCGAGGCGTCAGCCAGTTATACCAGGACGGCTTTACCGGATCTGCGAGGAGTTGACCGCCCTCCACGCCTTCTCATTTTCCTCGCCTCTTTTCCGTTAAGAACACAAGACTTTCTTCCTGTTGTTTTCTTTACAACAACCTCTCGCCCTTTTTTTCAGCCGCATCCAATAAGCGTCCAATTTCTCTAGAGCTTTTTTTATGCATGGAAGTCAACCACCATTCTTGTTTGCTTGCTACGAATTTAACCGCTAAGCGCCACCATACCCCATCATTTTCACCCAAAAACACAACGCTCGGTACACCTTTTCGCCTGATAATGCCATGAGGTTTTATGAATGTTTGAATGGCGCCACGAAAATCATCCAAGCGAAGATCACGCGCTTGATGCTCTAACAAAATATGTTTCACACTGTCTGAAGATAAGCGAATAAGAGAACCGTCCGCTGCAAAAACATCACCCACCTTTTGCGCCATTGGGGCAATAGGAATAAATCCGCGAGGCATACGTCCCTCAAACATCGCTTCCAAAAGCGGCGAACCCACAATATCTTCAATGGCAATGCGTTTTCGATTGTCCCCCATCACAGAGACTTTATCACTCAAAAAACGGCTTAAATTTTGCGCGCGATGTTTCCCAGGATTAGAATGCCAACCAGGATCAATCCCCTTTGGTATCTTCTCAACTTTCCCCGTTCGCTTATTGTGCCAAACTTTCTGTTCCACTTGAAGTGGTAGCGAATCCTCTTCATAGCCTAAATTGTCTGCCTCATAACGGCTTACCTGTCGCACACTGCATTTACACCGCCAGCCATTGGGCGGATAAAGCCAATCCCAAACCGGATCATCAACAGGTGCGGTAAACCCCACCCAACTTTCATGTTCTAAACGTTTATGTTCTGAACTGGACAAAGCATAAGTGAGATAGGGCAAAAATTCTTTATTATTTTGTGTGCGCTCCCACTCACCTGCTGCATGCGCACTCATGGTATTGGCCCAATAGACCGTCTCTAAGCGTCGCGGGCTGCCCAATTGTACCACGCTCTTTTCACCAGTTTTGGGGTCAATGCTGGTCTTTTTACCCCACCAACCCTTTTCTTGTAAAATCGGCATCAGATTTTTTTGAAACTCTTGAAAAGGAACTTGATGCTTTATGGCTTCTCCAACCGCTTGTTGAAAATCTTCTAAAATGTCATAGCCTAGCGATTTTGCCACCGTAAAGGAAAAGGCATGTTCTTCTGGGGCTATATCACGCCAATCAAAGCTTGGAACAAGTGCCTTGGCTTCAAAATAACGGGTGACCTCTTTAGGGGCGGTTTTAAAAAGTTCCTCATCCATGATACCCAAGCCCACGTGCAATCATTTGCACCTTTGCCAAGCGTGCTGCTAATGCGTGATGATCCATCTCACCCAATAATTCATCTAAGCCTTTTAGGATATCCTCATAACTTTTAGCCTCTCTCACAAGCTTTTTAAAAGGCTCTAAAAGGGGTTCTAAATCCTCTTCCCAGTCGCTTAAAGCTTCTTGTGAAAGCCGGTCCAATTCGTCGTGATGTTTCCCACCCTGCTCTTTTCCACCCTTGTCCTCTCTTGTCACAGAAACATCAAAAACACCTCCACAATCAGCACAAACATGAGCTTTTTGTCTTGCCTCACCATCCTCTTGTCCCCTCTCATCATCAAGCGAATTATCAGGAGCCTTTAAAACATCCTCTTCCTTTTTTGGTTGCGAAAAGCCAATCTTATTGCGCACTTCTTGCGCCCCAACACGCAAACCCAAGGGCACAAGTTTTTCCAAAGCGTCACTGATGGCTTTAATATCTTCATTTTCTGAAATCGGCCAATAGACAAGGGGAGTGCGCTCTTGGCGCCCAAAATTAATCTCAACAAAGGGCACAATCAAATCACGATTAGCTGTCAAGGCTAATTGGCGTGCATCAGCTCTTGCAATATCATGGCGTACATTTTCATGAATGCGTGCTTGCGAAAAGGACGAACCATCATCCGTCGTCATGGTTTGCCCCAATACCCCTTTAGAAATCTGCCGATCTAAATATTCCGCTTTGACACCAAAAACCGCATTGCCACTGCCCCCTGCCGCTTCAATAAATTCAATCTCCATTTCTTTGGGAATAATCGCTGCCGCATCACTGGATAAATCACGCACCGCTTGAATGAGAACCCGCCGTTCCTCATGAGAAGAACTTGCCCCATATTTACCCACACGCAAAGGCATGCCATAAACTTCTAAGAAAGCCATCCAATCTTTCAAGGTATAAGACTTAAACAAAAATGCCCAAGCTGCAAGCCGCGCAAGCCCAGAACGAATAGGCAAACCGCTTTTCAACTTGGGTCTGTGAATAGAAAATTTATAAGCAGGCAATTCACTTCCATTAAAAGACCCCTCTTCTTTTAAACGCAAATGAAAACCATCCCGCCGATCCAATTGAAAAAACCGCTGGTCACGCCATTTCCAAGCAACCGGCCACCATTCCTTGGCACTCTTGTCCCACAAAGTTTCAACAACCGCATAGCCTTTTCCCAAAGCATCTAACAAATCCGTGACATAATCATCAACAAAGGTAGGCGCACTAATCACTTCCCGCACCGCATCTGCTATCTTTTTGTCCTGTGCACTGTTGCTTGCGGCAATCACTCCAGGCTCCACCCCTGTGAGAGCATTTTTACGCATGCCAAGCACAGCACGATAATGCAAATCACGCTCTTCCATATCATCGGCAAGTTGAAAAAACTGCTCTGGATGCCCCCGTGCTGCCTGTTGCAAAATATCAGCAAGTTGCGCAGGGGTCAGACCACTGACAATGGTTTGTGACCATACATCACGAACACCGCCAACGGTAGGGCTTGCAACTTCTCGCTCCAACCCTTTGATATTAAGCGCCCTGCCCCACTGATCTAAAAGTTTTACCATCTCATCATCCCATCAATAAATCTTTGATCGCATTGTTGAAAAAAAAGGCGTTGAAAAGAGCGAGCTTTCATCAAAACGATAAGCCTCTCTCACAGGTGTATAATCATAAATTTCAGGAGTTTGGCGGCTGGCAAAATAAGCCAAAGCGCAAGCAATCGCGCTATCACCATGGCGCATAAAACCGTCACTGCCTTTAAAACGGTGATTGTCTGGAATTTTCACAATGCCATTGACATAAGCAAGCGCTTGATGATCGGCAACAATGTCACTATCGCGCGGCAAAACAATCGTCCCATCCCCAAAAGCTTCTAAATAAGCCGGCATTTCCTTGCCATACCAACTTTGTGACAAGGGAACTTCCCTCACACAAGCCCCATAACGTTGCGCCGCTTTTTCGGCTAAATAAGCCCCATTGCCCCGCGCATCTAACGCGCCGCCCATCAAACGCGGCAAACCATTCACCCCATAAAATAAAATCTCTCTTTGTTGATCAAACGGCGTATTGCGCAATTCCACCATAAACCGTACACGGCGCACCAAATCTTGTCCCACCTCCATCACCACAATGGAGGTGGCATCACCACTGCGGGCAAAATCAACGCCAAAAACATGTTGGCGCCGCCGGTCAAGCCCAGCATGAAGAGGTTTTATATGCTTCTCACACCAAGCAAAAGCAGCAACACTTCGTTGATGTTCCGATTGATTTTTAAAATCATCCACACAAGCAAAACGCAACACCGCAATACCCGGAACACAACAATTTTCAATCTGCAAACGTGTTAAAGCCGCCCCTTCTTGGTCGGCTGGTATGGCATCTAATTCTTGGCGCATAGCAGCCAAACGCACCCCATAAGAGGCACGAATTTGCTCTTCCCATTGTTGCTCAGATGCTAAACTCCACACCTCCCCCTTCATGGCACAAACCCGTTTAAACAAGCCATTTTTAACAGCGACACCAAAGGGGTAACAATGCACCGAAAAAGGCACTTTGCCTGCTCGTGCTTCACGGATCAATTCATTGAAAGGATTGAGTACACCATTATGGGTGGAGATCACACGGATTTTTCCTCCCCAAATGAGCAAAGCATTGACAGCATCCAAAACAGCGCGCACATCTTGATGAAACGCCGCCTCATCAATCACTACAATGCCCTGTAACCCCCGAATGTTTTCAGGGCGGCTAGAAAGCGCCTCAACCCGAAATCCCGAAGCAAAACGCACCCGATAAGCAGAGATATATTTCGTTGAACCATCCGCCCTTTGATCAGAGAATAAAAATTCCTCCACATCCCCACTGTGGCTTGTAATGGCTCTGGCAAAATTGCTCACATAGCCAATAAATTCACGCCCCTTGTCTCTGGTGTCACCAATATAAAAAACATTATCGCCCCCTGCCTTAACGGTTGCCGCCGCAATAAGAGTATCATCCAAAGCTTCAGCAAAAGTAATACCGGTGCGCCGCCCCTTTTCCACCAATTTTAACGGTGATTTATCCTCAATCCATGCCCGTTGATGCGCCATCAAAACGCCTTCCGCTAAGGGATCACTCTCTTTGGGAAAAGCACTTTTCCGCCAAATATCAAAACCACCTTGATGATCAAAGACATGACTTTTTGAAAAGGGCTGTTCAGCCATGTTTTACCCCCAACACCTGCGCACGTATAGCCCGCGCTGTTTCTTCTGAGAGCCCCGCCGCTGCTGCTGCCACATCAACCGCTTTACTTGCTTTAGTGGTAAAATCTTTCTCTAATCTTTGCCGTCTGGTGGTCGACAAATGTTCAGCCGCCAAAACCCCTTTGAGCGCATTGGCTAATTCTTGTGCTGCTTTTGGCGAAAGGTTTTTCCCACTGCTCAACGTTGAAAAAATCAACTCCTTAATCGCTGCCGCCGTCAAAAGAGTGATATTATCAGAAGCTTTGGCATCAAAACGCTTGGAAAGGCTTGCGGCAATTTCTCTTGTCTGTTCTAGGCGCCGTGACATCACGGCTAGCCGCAAAGAATAACGATTAAAACTCGAAAAGGAGGGTATAGAAAAGCTTAAACCCGTTTCCTTTCGTAAAGCCTTCAAAGCTGCTTTAAATTCATCATAAATGGCTTTTTGCGTCTTTTCACGCCCGTTTAAAGCCTCAGCCGCCTCTGCAATGATTTGATCACAAGCTTGCGGCAATAAATCAATCGCCGTTAAACGTCCACGCCCGACCTTGCGCATCCTTCACCTCATATTTTATTGATGAACGTTTAGGCCGCTTAATCCCCTCAATGGAAAAGCTTCGGTCTAAATGACGTGCTCCCCGTTCTGTTAATGCCGCAAGAAAAACCGAACCCACACATTTTAACGTAACAGCACCTTGATCTTCCATCCATGCCAGTTCATTATGCACAAAGTCGCGATCGCGCCTGATGCCATAACTGTATAAAAGCCGCTCAATCATCGCACTCGATAAAGTTTCACTGCGCTCACAAGCAAGCCCTTTTAAAATAATCAACCGCGCTTCTTCACGGATGATTTTATCCATATCTGCTTTCATTTCTTGGCATTCTCCAACAAAAACTCTTGCAAGCGCTCACCAATGGCTGCCACCGGTTGTAATTGTGCAGAAAGCGTGTTGAGACGACCATTCAATTTCTCCATATTTACTTCCAATCTTTGCAGCGCATCACGATCAGGCAAAAAATCCATCTCTGTTTCTAACTTTTGCACACGCTCTTTAAGCGCCGTGATATCTTTCAGCATTTCCCGCGCACCGGAAGAAAAATAGGCTCTCAAAACCCCACAAATCGCAATAACCGATAACAATAAAGACAACCAGCCATTGGCAACACTGATATCCAAGTTCACTTAAAAGTCCCCTCTCTTGTGCCTAAAATCGCCCTCTCCGCAGCTTTTCTGCGCTGTTCACAAATCAATAAAGCAGCACGATCACGCCCCCAATAGTGCACCACTTCGCGCGCATTCAAAGCACGCTCTGGCAATAAAGCTGGGCGGGAACACGCCATGCGAACAACAGGCGGCAATTCAACCGATAAAAAATGATAAGAAAGGCTACCCACCGGCTTGTGTGTTGAGCAAGCGCACACGCTCAAGCCCAATGCCACCGACAGTAACCGGCAACTTCCCATTGACTTCCTCCATTTTGATAAGCTTTTGTTCTAAAGCCGAAATCACCCCTTGCGCTCGATGCTCAGCTTCCAACCCAGCTTGCCTTTGTCGCTCCAGATCAAGCTGTGCTTTTTCGGAAGCCTTGGCAATCTCCAACTGCCAATACAAATCACGCGCCTTTTCCGCTTTTAAAATTTGCGCTTTCATAAAGCCAAAAGCCGCCAACATCACACTGACAAAAAAAAGCAGACCAAAAGACAGTTTTGAAACAGCGCTAAACATTGCTTTTATCTCCCCACCCCGTTATCTCCACCCCATCATAGGAGCGGCTATGCCGCTTATGGGAATGTTTCCTATTAGAAAAATCCAACGAGCCAAAGCCACGATGCACCCCCAGATTGCCAACAATAATCGCCACCATCGAAGGAATAGAAATGCTCGCCATATCAACAATATGCGGAGCCCCCCACAAACCACCAGAAACGAGCAAAAAAATAACCCCCCAAGCAAACCAAAAAGACCACCATAAATAGAGCCTAGAACCACGATAAGAGGGCTTCATGCTTTCACCTCGCCTCCAAGCCCCAAAAGCTTTTTGGCGCGGTTCAAATAAATCAAACGTTGCACAAGTCCATTCTTGCCCCCATTGATCGCCTTGGTAATCCTGAGATAATCATCTTGATCAGCCAGCCTATTCAAGCCTTTCATTTGCCAAAACCAAACAGCAGACCAAAGCGCTGCTGGAAACTTTTCCAACTCTTCTGGAAAATCTTCACAATCAACCGCTTGTTTATCGACTGAGCACCAAAACCTCGTAAAACGGCGATAATTATTGCGCCCCGTCAACTGGATCAAACCACGCCCCTTAAAGCGCACCCCATCACCAGGGTTGATATTGCCTAAATCACGCCGCCCCTCATAAGCACGCCCAGAGGCATATTCACGCAGGGTAAAAAAGCCATCACTCTCATGGGCACATTGGCTTAAAAAATGTGCAATACGCAACGGTGTTGTGAGTGCCCCATAGGATAAAACTTCAGGCAACACGCGTGCCATTTCAACAATAATAAAATCTTGACGCGCATGATGCGCCAGTTTAGGCGCAAGGCGGTGAAGAAAAGAAGCATCTATTGAAATCATAACAAACCACTCAATGCATAAAAATCCATGCGCAGTTTATCGGATCTCCACCCCCCAATATAAGCCTGACACTGTCAGTCAAAACTCTCAATACTCATAAAACTCTGGAAATAACGAACCTTGTGGTTCTTGCAAAGATATTTTCTTCTTCAAGCGATAGGCTGTACGCACATGCATACCAGAAACAGCAGCGGCAGCATCCACCGACCAGCCTTTTTGCAACGCTTGCACCATTTTTTGCCGCCGTTCAGCATCTCTGCCAAGGGGGATAAGAAGGCGCACTCCCGAACCATTAAAACAAAAATAGTTGATCAATTGCTGCGCTTCTTCAAACCCAACAATCTCAATCAACCAATCCGCACTCTCAAGACGCCCAGGTATATAAACTTCTCGTCCACCAAAAGCCCGCATCATATTCCATGCTGCTTCACTGCCCGCAACATCAGCTATTTCACGCAATAAGGCAGGAAAATCGCTATAGACTTCCTCTTGCATACATGCTTACCCCTCGCTTTTTACACTTTTACGGATTTTCCGCCCCCAAACATTCATCACTTCTCTAAAATCGTTCCCATTCATCTCGCCCAAAGCTTTACCACTTAACGCCATAACACTTTGATGAAAAGCCCCAAGCTCAAACACAGCATCCGGATTTAAACACTTCCATTGGGCACATAAAATGGAAATGCTTGGTTTCTTCCTCCATGAATCTTCGCGGTTTTTCCCTCTCCAGTCAACCCCACCCTCACGCTGCAACCAACCTTTCAACGCCTCAATGGCTCTGCATGCATCATCGCTATCGCGTAAAAAGCGAATATGATCAACGCCTGTCTGTCTTTTCACAAAGGCAAGCAACGCCTTATCTGAACGATCACGAATAATGCCAAGATTCCATCCAGCAATCCAAAGCGCCTGGAGCTTCTTGGCATATTTACCCTCTAAAAGCTTCCCATTCGGCTTAAAACCAAACGCTTTCATTTCAGCGACGACTAAACGCTTCTCTAAAACACTCAAATCTTTCGCCGATTGCTTGCCTGTTAAGCGATAGAGCAGTGCGCGATAGGTCTCATCATCAAGACCTAACGCGCGTTTTCCCATATGAAGGACAGCTAAAGACATCTCACCCCCTCACGTCTTCGCCAGATCAATGGTCACAGCATGCCAAGCGCTTTCTAATGTTTCGCGCTCATAAAAACGCACATATTCCTTAGATGTCGTCACACGGATCGCTTCACGAATGGCACGCATCGCCTCTTTCCAGCGTGGATCATCAATATCCAAACGCAACAGCATAAAGATCTCCCCTCGATTCACCTTGCCTTCTTTATCCGTATTAAAAGCACGCGTAATAATCGCACGGATTTCAGGGCGCGCATCCGCAGACCATTCATTCAAACATTCATCAAGAAGGCTTTTGGCAATTTGCAATTGCGGTCCAAAATCAACACTTTCCTGAACTTGCACCTTAATACGTTGCAAACCATCAAAGCTTGTGTAAGTACAATTGCCCTTTTTGCCACGCCGCTCCACACCATATTCTTGCGCAAGCAAGCTATCAAAATCACTCAAATCCGCAATCGTATGGTTGTTAAAACGCGCAATCCTTGCCGATAATTCTTTCGCAAAACCCATAATTTTGCGTACCGTTTCATCCTCTAACAAATCCGCAGGGCGGATCAAACTTACCGGCACCAAAGCCCCTTTCGCATCCTTCATATAACGCGTACCTTCAAGTTCAATTTGTGGATTCATCACCAACTTCCTCCTGTGTTTTTTGAAAACGACGAAATGGCACAACATCCCCTGAAGAAGGCGCACATCCCGCTTTCAATTGCCAACGACACCGCATAAGCTCATGACCTAAAACGTGGTTATAGCCTGCCAAACGACGCAAATACTCATTCAATTCTCGAACATCTTGTCCATGCATAAAAATCCCATCCATTTCATGTTTTAACAAGGCAGAGCGCAAAGCAATCAAGCTATCTCTCACCATATAGGGGTTGCGTTCCATCATCTGCTTCCTCCAAAATCCATATAAATCACACGATTGCTCTCATCCGCATCAGAGCCTTCACACTCAGCCAAAACTTCTGAAACTTGGCCTTCCAAAATCGCATCGGCCTCCCCCAAACGGTGAACACTCAACTCCAATTCAAGCAATAACGCCAAATCAACACACAATTTAAGCTTTTCTCCAATATCAAAACCGCATTGATAATCGTCATAAAGACCAAAAAGCGTATCGGATAATTCTTTGTCGCATAAAGAGATCATGCCAATTCCTCCACGTCACGGTTTTTCCATGCCGCTTTGACATGTTTCAGGGTTACCTCACACCCATCTCCAAGCGCTGCCATGCGTGCCAACATCATGGTTTTGTCAATTTGCCGCAAAGCTCCAGCCTTTAAGCCTATCCCTGTCAAAAACTTTATCGCACCAACATCTTCAATCCCCCAATCATGAATGCGCGCCGCAATATCCTCACTATAGGGCTTGCGCCGTTTCAAATGCATCGCCAATCGGCTTTTAATTTGCGCATAAGAGGGACCATTTTGACGATGAACCAACCGTCCAGAGATTTCATCATTGCCAACCAAAGCCAACCCCGTACCATTGATATCAACAAAGTGGCGCAACTGATTAATCGCTTCATCCGTTAAATTTTGCGCCTCATCAACGATCAACAACGTGCCACTGCCCACGCGCTCTAACTTTTTGCCAATAGCACGCGTTAAGCGGGTGGGATTATATTCCACCACCTCCAATTCTGCTGCCATATCATTCAAAATACCGTGAACACTGCGCGTATGCGGGCTTGCTGTCACCAGATAAACATGCGGGCGGGTAGAGCGATAATGACGGCAGGTTTCGGTCTTACCACTGCCCGCATCAAGCGTAATCATCACCATATCCCCCGTACTTTGTGCCAGTGTAAAAGTATCAATGATCTCACTAGCAATTCGATTCCTCTGAAAAGCCGGCTTTTCAGGAATGCGCTCCAAAAAACCCGCTGTTTCCTTTAAAACCTCAACCCATTGTTGAACCTTTGCATTTTGCTTACCCAATTGCCCCGCATAACTGCCCGCATACCATTGCGAAAACGTCCCATCCGGCATGCCTATGCGTCGCGCCACCTCTGCTTTCGACCAATCATTCATTTGCCCCAAAGCTCTCACTGAATCCACAAGCTCATTCCATAAAGCAATGTCATCACTGTTGCGGTTTTGTGCTGTTCCATTGGGCTGGATTTTAGGTCGCGCCCAAGGATTTTTATCGACCGTTGCATTTATCGCGTTTTTCATGTATATTCCCCTTTCGTATTGATTTTAGACTATTGATAAGGGGAAGGGCTCCCACCCGCCCCTTATCTTTTGTCTTCAATGAACATTTAAAAGCCGTACGCGATACTAAAACGGCTAACCTTGCAAATCCCCTCTCTTTCTCACACATCAGGGAACTTGCTAACTCCACGCATCTCACCCGATCAGGCAAAGATACCTAGAAACTTCATGTATTGATTAGACTTTGAAATGGATAAGATTCCTCCCCCCCTTTCTTTGTTAACGCTTCAAGCCGTACGCGATACAAAATCGACTTCCTTCCCCCCTTTCCTTGTGAGAATTCTTGTAAATCCCCCCTCTCTTTTCCTAGTTCCTTATTCTATTGCTTGGGAAACTTGATCACTTCACGCCCCTCATCAGAGGCAGAAAGTCGTCTTAAAGCTTTGTGCAAATGTTGACTAAATTCTTGCGTATCTAAAGCCTCATCATCCTGCACTTTCACAGCTAAATTCCCCATATTGTTTGGCATCAAGCGGCTTACCTTTGGCTTAACAACAAGCTTGGATTTTGAACCATCATCCTTTCGTTCATCATCTTTTCCTTCAAGGCGCCCATAAACATCAGCCAACTGATCAGGCGCAAGCTTTGCTGCCAACTGTTTTTCTGCTTTAACTGCCTTCACATATTCTTTACGCAAACGCCCATTCAAGCGCGCCGCATGCTGGTCGTAAAAACCCACATCACAAAGGCATGGTGCCAAACAAAGCAACCGATTATTCAAATCATAAACCCGTAAATCTTGATGCAAATTATCCGGATCAAAGCGTACAATCACTTTTTTCCCCGCATGCTCATTCAACGCCCGTGCCCAATAACGATTGCCATAAAAATGGATCTCCCCCGTACCCTTTTGCGCACGCAATGCCTCTGAGGTTAAAAGCCATAAAGCCCGTTGTGCTGCCGTTGCTTGCCGAATAATCGTCCCCTCGGCTTGCAAGCTCTCAGTAAAGGTCTCATCAAAACTGCGCCCCGCACAATTGACCGCCTTGCGCCCCGCTTGCGCATTGTGTGCACAAATTTGCGCACCAACATGGGCTTTAAACGCTTCAAATCCTATCGCGCGTTTTCCATAATCTTCAGGCTTGGCATCCGGTTTATTGCCCGTATAAGCCCCCGCACAAAAGGGATGTTTCGAAATCGCTTCTGCCAGATCACGCCATGCCCGCTCAATCGGTTTAGACTGTCCGCTATAAGGGGTGGTCCATTGCAATTGCACACCCAAACTCGTCAAAAGCCCCTGCGGATCATCCGGCTTAATCTTAAAACGAAAACGGTTTTGCACACCTCCAGAAATCCACTTGCTGGTAAAGGCACGCCCATTATCCAAGGTCATACGCTCCGGTATCCCATAAGCTTCCACCATGTCCCCAATCACCAAACGAACAATTTCCCAACTCTCAGCATCCGACAAGCGCCACGATAAAATCTTGCCCGAATAAAGATCTTGAATGGCAATCAGATAAAGCCGCACAGGCTTCTCTGTCCAAGGAACATTCACAAAAACATCCAGCTTATGCCCGTCCATATTCACTGCTTGCAGTGCATGCAGGCTGGAGCGATCACGCCGTTGGGCTGGATAAAGCTTTTTTGCCTTTTCTTCTCCCTCACGTGCTAAAACCACAACCGCTTTGGAAATTTGCGCCTTAAAACGACGCCGCAAAGCCCGCTCAGAAGGAATGGGCTGCCAACCCCGCTCCTGCGCAACCGAAACCATGCGCCGATAACACGCCGAAAAAGCAGGTTTAGAGGGACGCAAATAATCCGAACAAAAAACCTCCCACGCCCCATCATGACACGGCGCAAATTGCGAAACATTCTCCTCACCATAACAAGGCGCTAAAGCTGCCAACCAATCAGGGCGCTCATACCCCTCCACCATCTGCCGCCAATTAAAAAGCGACATCCGGCTCACACCAAATTGCACCGCACTCAAACTTGCCGCATCATGCACACCCATACCGGCATGGAGCAAATCTTCCCAAAAGCAAAGTGCCTTCAAACGCTCTTCACAGCGCCTTTTATGCGCCTTTGAAAGCCCCTCATAACGCACCCAAATACTTGCCTTTTGCTCCCCTTGCGTTTGTTTCACATCAACACCACCTGCCCGCACCAACAATGCCGCCCGCGCTCCCTCCGGCAATAAGGAAATGTGATACTCCCAAACCGGCTTGGTTTTGCCTAATGTTTGGCGAAACAATTGTCTATTCAAACGCCATTTCTTAAGCGCGAGATTGTTGAGACCGATCTTTGTTTTCGGCAACCCTGGCAAAGCAGCCTCAGCCAATTCGGCAATAGTAAACCATTCCTTCATGGCTGCCCTCTTTTAATGCGAACCGGCGTTGCACGCATGGCTTTCAATTGCGCTGCAATCTCCCGCTGTTCCTGCTGAAGCCGCGCAATTTCTGCTAACCGCGCCTCATCTCCTTGCAACAGCAACAATCCATCTTCACTCACCACCTCATCCCAAAGCCAAAATGCCTCTGTCGCCCGCACAAATGCCTTAAACCGCGGCAGGGAAATATCCACCTGCTTACTTTCCGCAACATAAGCATCCAAACTCGCCTTACTTAAACACCCAATCCCTAAATAATGCGCCATACGCTCCGCAATCACACTGCGCTCATGCCGGCATTCTCTCAAAGCCCGCGCCATGGCACGCTTAATGCGTGAACGAAACCGCCCTAAATCAATCTGCGCAACGGGTTCGCGGCAGGGGAAAACCGGCTTTTGGAAAAAATCAAGCTGCCCGGAACCATGCCTCTTCATGACAGCACCTCCCCACGTTCTCTTGCAAGATAATCACAAAACCGCGCCTTTGTCTGCGCATCTGCTCTCTGCCAAACACCTAATAACTGAGCAAAAACCCGCTCTTGTTCATTAATTTGCGGCGGCGTATTAACCCCATTGACCAAATCAACAGCCCGCCGTAAATCCCCCTCAACCTGTTGCAAAGCAATCGCCACCCGCCGTTGCGAAACCGGCTCCATCTTCGCCAACTTCAACAATTGCGCTTGATTATCCGCCAATGCCGTCCCCCGCAAAACAGACCGCAACTCCGGCTGTAAATGCTGAGCAATTTTCGTTAAATAATGCACTGCACGTTTCGATAAACCAATACGATCTGCCACATGTTCAGCAAAAGGGTAATGTTTACCCAATTGCTCTTCATCATGCAATTGTGCAATGTTTGCACTATTGCTCATTTTAGAAATAGGATCAACTTGATCCTTTGATTTTTCATCCCCTTCACACCCAGTTTCATGGTGCTCTGAAGTTGCATTGCTGTCCCTTTGAGCAATTCGGTCAACTTGACCGAATTGCTCTTTTTTGACTTTATGTTGATTACTACCGTCCCCACCAACCTTAATTTCCCCATACTTCTTTTCCCACAATTCGCGGTAAGTCTGGACAAAAAGCGCACGGTCAATAACAGACAATTCATTGCGAAAAAGGTTTTCAGCCACTTCTAAAAGCGCGGCATTGTCCTTATCAGCCTGCACCACAACCGCATCGATTTCGCTATAGCCTAAAAGCTCCGCAGCACGCAGCCGATGCGCACCAGCAATAAGCGTATAATTGCCTTCCTTAGCATTAGGGGTATGGCGCACCGTAATCGGATTCATCAATCCCTCCCGCGCCATTGATTGTGCAAGTGCCTTGGCATGCTCATCATCTACAGGGCGTATACGCTCCGGCACCACAATCACATCAAGAGCAAGCTTTTGAAACTGTGCCATCACGTCCCCACCTTTCTGATCTCTTTAAAGAACAAATCCATCGCACGCCCTGCCCATCTTCGATAAGCTTTCGCAAAAACGGGTTCTTCCAAACGCCGGTTAATCACTTGCAAAGCAAGAAAGATAGCAGTCTGCTTCCGTACTTGCATGGCAACAAGACGCCGCCGCGGCACCTCAAACTGATAATGCAAAATATGAATAGCAATCTGCCGTGCTAATATCGCATCAAATAAGCCATGCGGGGGGTCAATAACATACCGTATCGGTATATGTCGAAAGCCTCCACTCACTGCTTTTAAAGAACAGGAAAGCATCATTTGTAATCGCTCAGCTTCTGAATAAGGATTAAAAATTTCTCTTTTTGCCTCTGGCATCCATAAATTATAAGCTGCAACCATAACCATCCCCCATTAGTAAAATCCGCTTACCACCTATGGAAAACAAAACTACCCAAACGGCTGTTCTATGACGCAACTCTATGCAATTTATCTTGCCCATTTCGTATTGATCTTTAGACATTGATAAACCTTTTCATCTTATGGTATTTAAATTCATGGCAAATGCGCAAAAACGCAAAGCCGTGTAACGAAATTCAAGCAGCATTCCCACGCAAAGCAGAATGCGCACGCGAATCTGTGTTGGCATGTTTTGCTGCTTTAAAAATACGACGGCGACTTTTGGGGTAGCGGTCGCTAAAAACCTGCTCGACGGGCAAACCGATAAAATCGGCAATAGCGCGTTCGGCTTTCTCGTTAGACCGTGTCCAAATGTGTTGAACACTGGATGAGGAGAGTTGATAAGCTTTCGCGAGCTCCGCCAAGGTCATATTACGGCGGCGTAGCTCGGCTAAAATACTATGACGATCCCATTTTTGTGTGGTTGTCATAACTTCGCTCCTGCTTCAAACGGATGCTCAAACCATCCGTTTTTTGTGGGGTTAATTGTAAAATATCTGCCCTCTATATCGGGCGGTAATTAGATGTATAATGCCAAATTCGGCTTTTGTAAATACCGAAAATGGATTTGGAGTGATTTTTTTGGCACGTCCTGAAAAAGAACCTAAAACAGAACTGGCAAAACGCTTGCGTGAAATACGGCACACCCTTGGTTTTACAGAGCGCAAACAATTTGCTAAACATTTTGAAATCCCCGAAACGACTATGCGCAATTATGAAACGGGTTTGCAAGAACCCCCTGCATCTATAATGCGAATATATAAAGATCGCTGTGGAATATCCTTAGACTGGCTTGTCACTGGTGAAGGCGAAATGTTTAGTGACATGGCAAAAGCGAAAGCAGCAGGTTTTAAAGCACCTACCATTCCTGCTGGTCTCATGAAAAAGCTTGGTCGCATAGCTTATACAACCTATCGCGATGCTAAAATAAAACTCCCCCCTGAAGATATAGCGGAACTCGCGGCGGAACTTTATGGAAAACTGCAAGAGCTTGTTCAAAACATCAACGACACGGAAGAAATCGAACTCACCTTGCCTCTTTTAAAATTGCATTTAAAGCGTCAAATAGAGGCTGAAAGAGTACATCTAGAAACTACACAAAATACGGCTTAATGCCTCTCTAAAATGAATGGGGGAATCTCTTTTTAAAATCCTGTAATTTAAAACGAACCTAAATATGAATAAGGAGCATTTTTGGCACGCCCCGAACTAGAACCTAAAACACCATTGGCAAAACGCCTACGTGAAATAAGACGAATCTACGGAAATGAAGAACGTAGTATCTTTGCGCAACGGCTTAATTTACAACGTGGCACCCTGGCCAATTATGAAATTGGAGCACACGAACCAACATGCTCAACAATTAACGCCTATTATACGGCCTATAACATTAATCCTCATTGGCTCGTTACGGGTGAAGGCGAAATGTTTAGTGACATGGCAAAAGCGAAAGCAGCTGGTTTTAAACCACAAACTATTCCTGCTGGACTCATGAAAAAGCTTGGTCGCATAGCTTATACAACCCATCGCGATGCAAATATAAAGATCCCTCCTGAAGATATAGCGGAACGCGCGGCGGAACTTTGTATAAAGTTGCAAGAGCTTGTTCAAGACATCAACGACACGGAAGAAGTAGAGCTTATTTTACCTCTTCTAAAATTGCATTTAAAGCGTCAAATAAAAGCTGAAAATGCACATCCAGAAACTACATAAGATACAGCTTAATGTCCCTTTAATATGAAAAATCGATATGAAAATCTTTTTACATTAAAAAAATAATATAACTATTTGATTAATAAGTATATATTGCCTCTAAAAATAGATAATCATCAATAGGTGAAAATCTTTTTTGCTTTTTTGGTTATTTTTGGCTGATTTTGGAGTCAATTGAACTTTTGGAGTGATTTTTTTCACAGGGTCTTCAAAGGCGGTTTTCTGGGCTTTCACAGACTTTTTAAAATTTTTCACAGGGTTTTCAAAGACCTTTCAAAGCCCTCTCTCATTTTTACCATGAAAACGCACTTTTTTCTAATTTTCACTCTTTTTCGCTCTTTTTTACAATTTTAGGTGTCAAAATCTATTTTGACAAAACGCGCATTTAATGCTAAATTTTATACATAAAAACAACAAATTATCACGTATTCCTACCTAATCCCACCTTTTCCCACTTAGTACAAAACCTAGTGTCAAACTACATTAGCTCTCTTTTCTCTCATTCTTTCTCAATAAGACTCATAAATTATCACATCAGAAATTATATGATAAAATATTGTTTTCTATAAATAAAATACCTTCAAAAATGAACCAAAATGTGGTTAATAAATAGTTATATTTTGTTTTCTTTTTTTATAGTGAAAGGATTTTAATATGACAGAAAATGATATTCTTTTAACTGACCGTGAAAGTGCAAAATTGCTTCATATGAGTGTCTCAACTTTCCGCCGTCATGTTACCAATGGCTCTCTCCCAAAACCTTTAAAATTTGGTTTTTTATCGCGTTGGTTACAATCAGATCTTTTGAATGTCATCGAGCAAGCAAAACAGCAACGTTATAACGACGCGGCATAAAAAGAAAACCTTGTCACGTAAGAACGGACAAGGCTTTCTTAAACTCATCAACTTGGATGATAACAAAAACCGTCCTGTATCGCAACCTGGTTATAGGATTACTAAGTACATTCTACGCCATATTGCTTTACATACAATATTAAGATGGTGGATTGAGGAAACAATCGCGCCATTCCAAGTGAAGGCAAGGATGGCAGATTGTTGATCATCACCAATAGAAACACTTAAGGTTGGCATTTGCGACTATTTTTATATTTTTTACAAAAAGGGCTGTTTAAGCGCTTCTTGACACTGCGCTGTGGTATGACAGCACCTGGACGACAAGCCGGAAGATTCTTTCCTTGAAAATTCTCACACCACGTTCCTGCCTCTGTATCTTTATAGCGGAATCCTGATTGAACCATACAAGAATCAATAAACGCCTTTTTATTTAAACTTAACTTTCTATTTTCTGGATCCTTATCATAAGGGGTTGGCATTCCACATTCTAATAAGGCTTTTCCTACCTCAGTAAAATCAGTAACACCATTTTTCTCCCACGCGCTCAAATATCCTCCAGGAGTTTTATTAAACTGACATCCAGCTATACTTAACAAAGTTACAGCGCTTAATAATTTTAAAGTTTGTTTCATTTTTTCCTCCATGATTTAATTCAAGGTTTTTGTTCACGATGAGATGTGCCATAAAGTGTTCTGCACTTATTACCCGCATCTCCAAGGCAAGTATGAGGATTGTAAGGATTTGTGAACATATTCCATGTTTCTTTCCACCAATTACTACCAGCAGGTATTGTCTCGTAGGTATAGCCATTACCGCCAATAATTCTGCTGACAAAGTCGTATCTATGCCCATCAAAGCCAACAATGGTTTGTTTGCCGTCACTCACATAACCTAACAGACCGGATGCAACTAAAACATTAAAGGCTGGTCCATAGAGATTGATAGTCGTGTTTTCGTTGGCTATACCGTGAACACCTTCTTGTTTGAAAGAATTCAGCATATTCCCCAATGTCATCGTCCCACGGCTATGTCCATAAAGTTCTAATCCTGTAAGACCATAGCGAGACGTTATATCTTTTGCTTCTTGTGTTGAATTGGTCAAACCCCAAAAGTTATTTTCCATAAACTTCTGATAGCCTGCAACCAGAAGCTCTGAGATAGCAGAATCGGCTTTGGGGAACACAACAAAATAAAGCGGTACATTTTTATTCTCCGCATGTTGCTCTGCATAAACAGCCGCCTCATAGGGTGGTGTAAAAATGCCATTGAGGGACACATGCACCTTGCCATCAGCACCTTCTTGCAAATGTTCCTTTTCCTCATCCGTTAAATAATGAAACTTAGGTATTTTTTGCCCACGAGCGTCTTCTATAGGCTCCCCATTTTCATCTATTTCATAGATTGTATTGCCCTTTTCATCACGGTCGACCACGGCGATGGGGTGCTCTTTGATAAACATGGTTTTATAGGAGTCATCGCTATATTTAAACCCTTCTTCTAAGAGTTGAGTTGCCATTTCACGGTTTTCATGGACGATTTGTTCCAGCTTGCCTACATCGAGCTGTTGTACACCCTTATGGGCGGTGGCAGTATCCCGATTAAGGGAGGCTATGGCTTGCTCAACATCTTGCCCTGTTAATGCCTTCTGCCCTGCTTCATCAGTAATGACGATAGTGCCATTGCTGATAGCGGATTTGGTATATCCTTCCTCTGAATCTTTAGCTTTTGAATGATCCAAGACATTTTTAGCAATGTTTTTCCCGACACCATATTTGCCCTGATACATCGGACCACCCGCTGAAATGCTTAAACCTTGACTGCTGGCTTGAGCATGCGCACTGTTGCTGATATCACTGGTACTAATGCTTCCTGTGGTCAGGCTGTTTTTTCTGCCGGCGCGGTGCTTTCAATAATACCTCCGGTCAGCGTTGTTTTATCTTTAACGTTGATCTTAAAACCACCATCACCCGCTTTGATGCCTGATTGCTCCACAACACTATGATAATCACTAGAGGATTTATCCTTGTTCAATGAAATATTGGTTGTGGCTGTACCTTCCTTTTCTCGGCTATTATAACCAATGGAAACAGAGTTTTGCTTGCTGGAAGTTTGTCCCGTATCACTGCGGCTGGTAATGGCAAAATCACCCCCTACTTCCATTTCTACACGCTCTCCAGAAACCACGGCGCCTGCCAATGTGGTGTTTGCCCCACTCGTGGTATGAACAGTGCCGGTGCCTATAATATGGCTGTTTTTGTGTTGAACTTCCTCACTGGAACCTTCCCCTTGACTAAAAGCAGCACTGCCCGTTGCCCCTGCGCCACCCGTGCCATAACCGGTGCCAACACTCATTGAAGCACTTTCACTGCTGTTTTGTGTGCTTTGCGTGTTTTGTGCACTTTCAAAGATGATATCTTTACCTGCTTCCATGGTGATCTTTTCGCTCTGTGCATCATTTTCCAGCACATAGATTGGATTGGTACCAGCGATAATATCAGCGCCAACACCATGAATGCTGCCTTCGTGGGCATGCATGTTAACAGCGCGTCCGCCTTCTATGCTATCTGTCACCGCTGTGGAGGTCTGAACAGAGGCTTCTGTTTTCTCAGTTTTAAAGCCCACGGTTACACTGCCAGATGCGCCAGCCAGATTGGCAAGAGCATCCTTGGTGGAGCCCCCCAATCCTCCTAATGAGCTACTCAGTCCTTTGGTTGTGTTCCCCTTTTCCCCCGTATTGCCAGTCAGCCAATTAACAAAGGTTTTGCCTTTACTATAAAGATGACTGATTTTCATGCCAGTCAGTATGCCATTAATAACTGTGTTATTGCCATCCTTATTATTCATGTGATCTGCGGCATCTTTTAGTCCTTGTACCGTGCCAAGGACACCGATATCAACGGAAGTTGTCACACCAGCAAAAGACTTTTCATGCTTTTC